>JANNJB010000001.1:0-3566 GCA_031405615.1 Vicinamibacteria bacterium
AGGAACGACACGCCGTGCACCGCGGTGAAGGCTGAGATCTGGACAAACTCCGGGAAGTCCACCTGCGAGTACCCGAGCAAACACCAGGGAAAACCGAACAGCAGATGTTCGCGCAGGAACTCACAGGTCACGAACAGGAACGGCGCGAGTAAGAGGGCTCTCGTCCCGAACGCCAGACCAAGGTGAGCTTGAAGGGCGCCAAAGGCGCCCAGGAAAAGTCCGAACGCGACGGCGAGGGCGAAAGTGAGGGCGAGGGCGACCGGCATGGACGCGCCGCCGAACCGGTGCAGAACGTCCCCAACCCAGAACAAGACCCAGAAACCCTGAACCGTTCCCGTGACCTGCCCGATCAGGAAGCCGGTTCGCCGCGACGCGCCATCAAGGGCCAACAGCAGCGGGATGAGGGCCACGAAAGCCGCCGGGGCGAAACCAATCTTGGGGAACGAAATCCCGAGAAGCGCCCCCGAGAGTGTCGCGAAGACGAACCGGCGCAGCCGGCTCAAGGCTTGACGATGAACGGCTTGAACTTCTCCTGAGTCTCGAGCTTGGCCACGATGCGCTCCGCATCCTCACGGTCGGTGAAGGAACCCACACGCACGTTATAAAGACCCTCGGTCACGGGAACGAGGTAGGCCGAGTAGCCCTTCGCCTTGAGCCGCTTGACGATGGCGTCCGCAGCGGCGCGGTCTTTGAAAGCGCCCACCTGGATCGTGAGGCGGGGGACGGGCGTGGCCGCGCCTTTTCTGGGCGAAGGTGTGGTTCGCGGTGTCGCCTTGGGCGTGGCTTTTGGAGCAGGCCTGGGTGTAGCGGCCGGGCGAACCGGCGCGGCCGGGGCTGCGGCAGCGGGCGTGGAGCGAGCCGTCGGAGTCGGGAGGGCCGAAGCGGCGGTCGGCGGCGGGACCTGGGCAACGCGCGGGGCGGGCGTCGGTGGCGTCGACGAGCCGGGCGCGGTGGCGAGGCCTTCGATCTTGTCGCCCGAAAGCGTTGAGCCGTAGGTCAAAGCGTCGGGTGTGGGCGAAGCCGGAGCCTCCTCGGGGAGCCCGTCAGCGATATCGCGCACCGTGGGCTCGGGAGAGGAGTCGACATTGCGTCCGACCATGACGCCGGCGAGGAACGCGGCCGAGAGAGCGATCACGAGGAATACAAAATAGACGATGAGCTGCTTCGAGCTCACCGGAATGTTGTATTGCGTTTCGCCTTCAGCCACCCACGTCTCCTTTCGACTTCGCAAGACCCCTGGAACGACTCTGATCGCCGCCTGGGGCCTAAGCTTAAAGCCCGTCGCGAATAAAGCCGGACACCACGGCTTCTTCCTGCAGGCCGTAATTCTGACGGATGAGGAATTGAACCGCGTAAACCAGCTCGGAGAGGCCGGTGGAGACCAGCATCCTCCGGTTGTCCAGACTCTCGCTCTGGAGGTTTTGATAGATCCGGTCGGGATCGATCCGGCCCGAGCTGCGCAGGGTGACTCCGTCGAAGAGCGTGCCGAAGTTCGGCGCGATCTCCGCGATCGCCCGGTTGGTGAACGCCTCGGCGCCCTCTCCGGGACGTGAGTCGACATACGCGTAGATACGCTCGAAGAGCCGGTTGAATCGATCAACGATCTGGCCCACCTCGACCCGGTCGGTCGATTCATCGGCGTCGGCCTGCGAACGCTGGATGTCTCCGGTCTCGGCTCGCTGGATCAGCCCGAGAACGGAAAGCATCCAGAGGCTCCGGCAGGTCTCGAAACTCGAACCGAAGGATAGATCCGCGATCTGCTCCACGGTCAGCCGGCCATTCACCCGCGACAAGACGGTCTGCTCATCGTCCTGCAGCTCGACCTTGAGGTGCCACGTTTCGACTTCGCTCACGCGGACGAAGACGGATTCGAGGCTCTGGATACCCGCGAAAACCCGGCTCCAGCACTTGAGCGTGCGCATGCCCTGGGCGATGACCTCGTCGGAGGAAAGGTTCAGAGGCACGAACTCGGACTCGTCCACGTCGCCGAGCGACATCTCGTAGGTTCCCGAAGTCCAGTTGAAGAGTTCGAACAACATCAGGCGGGCCTGATGAGTGATCGCGGGGATCAGGTCTTCGGGCTCGAGCGCCGAGATCTCGACGAGGATCGTGCCGAGCCTCTTGCCCGGGCGGATGAGCTTCGACGCCTCCACGAACTGACGCGCGCTGATGCGTCCATCCACGAGGAGCACCTCGCCGAGACGCTCGTCGGGGTCGTTGCTCGTGATCTGAACGATCCGGCCGCGCGACACGAAGACGCGCTTGGTGAAAACGCCGTTCCAGAACGAGAGGACGCCGCTCTCCCCGCTCTGGAGGATCGTCCGGAGGATCTTGGGCGTGCCGCTGCCCCGGATGTCCCCGCGGAAGGTGAGATCGGCCTCCGCCTCCGAGAGAAGTATCTCGGTGGACTGTTCGGAGGACGGATCCTGCATGCCGGGGCAATGCTGAAGCACGGGGAGCAGTCTTGTCAACGCGCCCAGGCCGCCTTAGACCCCTTTGCTAACATCCGCGGGAGTCATGTTTGGCACCCTCGGCGGCCCGGAGTTGATCCTCATCTTCATCGTGGGCCTGGTGGTCTTCGGTCCGAGGAAGCTCCCCGACATCGGCAAGAGCCTCGGGAAGATGATCGGGGAGTTCAAACGGGCGTCCGCGGACTTCCAGCGGACGGTCGAGGACGAGGTCGAGACGGAGAAGCTGCGCAAGGAGATTTCCTCCGCGGAGTACGTGAGTTCGCCAGCCGAACCGGCGGTCACCCCGACCGCCGCACCCCTGATCCGGGAGGCGGAGGGCTCGGTCCCGGTGTCGAAGATGCTCAACAGTCCCGCCGACCTCTCCGGCGACACCTTCTCGGGAACCGACGGGAAGAGCACACCGTCCTGAGGCCGTCCGCAGGTTCGAAAAGCCCCTTGGCCGCCGAAGATCCCGAAGCCCGGATGTCGTTCCTCGACCACCTCGAGGAACTGCGTTCCCGCCTCCTGAAGTCTCTCGTCTCGCTCGCCGTGGGTTTCGGCATCGCGTGGAACTTCCGGAACGAGATCTTCCACTTCATGGTCTCGCCGCTAAAAGCCGCCTACCCGGGCCTCGAACTCATCGCAACCTCGCCGACCGAGTCGTTGATGCTCTACATGAAAGTGGCCTTCTTCGTGGGCATCTTCCTGGCTGCCCCCTTTCTGCTCTACCAGGTGTGGGCCTTCATCTCGCCGGGGCTCTACTCCAACGAGAAGTCCTATGCGGTTCCCTTCATCTTCTTCGGAACGCTGTTCTTCGTAAGCGGCGCCGCCTTCGGCCACTACTACCTGTTCCCGTTGTCGTTCAGCTTCCTCGGCACATTCGGCGGCGAGGACATCAAGTTCATGCCCCGGGTGAGCGAGTACTACAGCTTCTATTCCTGGTTCCTGCTCGCCCTCGGCATCGTCTTTCAGGTGCCGGTGGTGATCTTCGTGCTCGCGCGGATGTTAGCAAAGGGGTCTAAGGCGGCCTGGGCGCGTTGACAAGACTGCTCCCCGTGCTTCAGCATTGCCCCGGCATGCAGGATCCGTCCTCCGAACAGTCCACCGAGATACTTC
>JANNJB010000002.1:0-3375 GCA_031405615.1 Vicinamibacteria bacterium
TTTTCCTGGCGATCTTCGTGACCGCCTTCTTCCGCGATCCCTTCCGCGAGATCCCTCAAGGCGAAGGGCTCGTGGTTTCCCCCGCCGACGGAAAGGTCGTCATGATTGTGCCGACACCCGCGGGCCATGCGGCGGGCGAAGGGGCGACCCAGATCTCGATCTTCCTCTCGGTGTTCGATGTGCATATCAACCGGGCCCCGATCGCGGGGACGATCACCGACGTGGTCTACAACAAGGGTGAGTTCCTGCCTGCGTTCGACGACAAGGCCTCGTTGCGCAACGAACAGAATCGAGCCTTCATCGAGGGACCCGACGGCCGTGTCGGTTTCACTCAGATCGCCGGGCTCATCGCCCGCCGCATCGTCTTCCGCAAAAAAGCGGGCGACGTGGTGGCGCGGGGCGAACAGGTGGGTCTCATCCGGTTCGGCTCGCGCACCGATATCTTTCTCCCCAAGGGTTCGACGCTGATGGTCAAGGTCGGCGATCGGGTCAGCGGGGGCAGTTCGGTGATCGCCCACCTGAAGCGGCCCGCTGAAGCGCCCACGTCATGACGATCTCGGAGCGGTTGAAGCAGCCGGGCCTTCGCCGAGGGGCGGCCATCCTCCCCACCCTGTTCACCATCGGCAATCTGTTTCTCGGCTTCTCCGCGATCGTCCAGGCCCTTCGGCTCAACTTCGAGAGCGCCGCCCAGTTCATCGTGGTGGCGGTCATCTTCGACATGCTCGACGGCAGGATCGCGCGCATGACCGGAACGACATCGGAATTCGGGGCCCAGCTCGACAGCCTGGCCGACATCGTCTCTTTCGGGGTGGCCCCCGCGATCATCGCCTACCAGTGGGGCCTGGCGACTTTGCATCGCTCCTACCTAGCGGCGTTCTTCTTCGTCATGTGCGCGGCGATCCGGCTCGCGCGGTTCAACGTGCAGCGCAAGGTCGTGGACGGCCGCTATTTCGTCGGTCTGCCGTCGCCCGCCGCCGCCGGTTTCGTCATCGCAATCGTGTACTTTCGGCCCGAGCCGCTCTCCGACCGCCTGGGCGCGCTGTTCACCATGGCCCTGCTCGTGGTCGGCGCCTTCCTGATGGTGAGCACGCTGCGCTACTGGTCGTTCAAGACCTTCGATCTGCGCAGCCGCCGAAGCTATTTCGCCATGGTCGGCATCGCGGCGCTTCTCGCTCTGGTCGCCACCGAACCCGCGTGGGCGCTGCTGGCCTGGTCGCTGGGCTACACCCTCTCCGGCCCGGTGGCGTATGTGATCGCCCTGCTTCGGCGCAAGGGAGACGGCGGGGGCGCCCCATCTGCGGAACCTCAGGTCCCAGCACCCGAACCCACGGTCGCAGCCCCCTGAGTCCCGAAATCCCCGGCGTGAACCGTCGCCCCCTCATCGGCGTCGGGGCGGTGGTCTTCAATGCCGGGGGCGATGTCCTTCTGATTCGTCGCGGCAAAGAGCCCCAGTACGGTCGATGGATGGTTCCGGGTGGAGCCCTGGAGTGGGGTGAGACGCTCGAGGAGGCCGCGGTGCGGGAAGTCCGGGAGGAAACCGGAATCGAGATCGAGATCGAAACCTTCGTCGAGATCATCGAGGCCATAACGCCCGGCGACTCGGGTTTCCACTACGTGATCATGGACTACGCCGCTCACGAGCGGTCGGGCGTTCTGGCCGCGGGATCGGATGCGCTCGACGCCGCGTGGGTCAGCGCCGAGGCCCAGGATGACTACGACCTCAGCGACGAACTCGTCGCGGTGATCGGGAAGGCTCGCCGCCTCACCGGCCGGGCCGGCTGAATGTCCTTCGGGCGCGCCGTCAATCGGTGGCCAGAGGCAGTCGCAGGGTCGCCCGCGTCATTTCGCCATCACGTTCGAGCGAAGCCGAGCCGGAAAGATCCTCGGCGACCTTCTTGACCAGGGCGAGACCCAGGCCGGAGCCCTGGGTCTTGGTGGAGAAGAATGGCTCGAAAAGATGCGCGCGCGTCTCGTCGTCGAAACCAGGACCGGTGTCCTCGATGACGAGTTCCGCAAAGGCGCCGGCCCTCGCGGACGCCACCCGGATCTCCCCCGCGCCGCCCACCGCCTGCATCGCGTTTTCGACCAGATTGCGGACTGCGCGCTCGATGAGCTTTGAATCGCCGAGGACCAGACCCGGATCCTCGAGGCGCACGGTGAGGCGCAGGCCTTCGGGAAGCACATCCTGATACGGCTGAATGACCGCCCTCGTGATGGCCGCGATGTCGACGCGCTGAGAACGATCGACGGGGGCGCGGACGAAGGCCGCGAACTCGGACGCGATGTCGCGCAGTTTGGTGACCGACTCGAGGATCGTCTTCGTGCACACCGCCACCACGGAATCGAAGGCGCTGGGCGAAATGCCGCTTGCTTTGTAGGCGCGTTGGAGGTGTTCGGCGGAGAGCTGGATCGGGGTCAGCGGATTCTTGACCTCGTGCGCCACCTGCGCCGCCATGTCCGCCCACGCGGCCAGACGCTCGCGGCGCTCGATCTCGCGCTGCTGCCGGGCGAGGTCTTGCGCCATGGTGTTGAACGACTGCGCGAGTTCACCCACCTCATCCCCTGTCCGCACCGGCACCCGCACGCTGAGATCGCCGTGAGCGATCCGCCTCGAGGCTTCGGTCATTTCGAGCACCGGCCCGGAGATCCGGCGGGCCAGGAACCACGCCAGCATGGTGGCGATTCCAAGCAGCGAAAGGGATGCGAGCCGCATCCGCGTGTCGAGATCCATCAGGGCCGCCGCCACCTGATTCTCCCGGTTCTGCAGGTTCACGCGAACCAGACCGGTTCGGCCGGCGGGAAGGTCGAGGCGCGCTGAAACCGAAGAGGGAACCGGACCGCCCTGCGGCCGGTGGAACATCATGTCCTCGTCATCGAGAACGAGACGGGCATAGGCGTCGGCGGGAGCGAACCGCGAGAGCAGGCCCGCGTCGACATCCTCGCGCACGTTGGTGGCCACGAGCTGCCCGGACTCGTCGAAGAGCTCCAGGTCGTTCGAGACCAAGGCCGCCACCCACGAAATCGCGGCGTCGGAAATGGCGAGCGGACCCGAAACCTCGGCCTCCTGAAAAGCGGAAAGGTCACCCAGCGACTTCCGCGCGATGGCCGCGATACGTCTGGCCTCGGTCTCGGTTTCCGCCACCAGGCGCTGAGCGACGAAATCCCGTACGAGGGTCTGAAAAAGGAAGAGCGACAACGCGGACAGGGTCAGGAAGGCGGCGAAGAGCCGCACCGAGTGCCTGCGGAAAAGGCCCAGGGTGACGGACCGGGCGCGGGGCGCGTTGCCGAGCCAGGCCCCGAGTAAAAGGGCAAGGATCACGAAGCCATCTGGACGGAGGCGATCGCTCGCCTGCCCGCCGTCGCCGGAGGGGTGAC
>JANNJB010000003.1:0-2432 GCA_031405615.1 Vicinamibacteria bacterium
GAACGTCTCCGGATCACGCAGGCGCTCGGCCACGCTGGGAAGATCGCAATTCAGGAACTCGGCCTCCGAAAGGCCCTGCCCGATCACCGTCTTCCCCGTGCGCCTCGGGCCGGCCAGCCAGACGATGGGCGCCCTGCGCCATGCGGAAGCGATGCGCTCGGTCCAGATCGGTCGGGTAATCATGCAGTCATAGTTTACACATAGACGTCTATAAGGTTGTTACGGATTCCCACCCGCTGCCCTCAATCCGCTCTCACCGCCTCCGCGATGGGCAACGCGGCCGCCCGGGCCGCGGGCAACAGACCGCCGAGCACGCCCATGGTCAGGGCGAAACCCATGCTCGCGGCGATGATTTCCGGGGTGAGCCGGAAAGCGAAGGCGACCTCGCTGAAGCTCTGCAGGTTCGAGGTGCTCGTCGAATAGCCGTGGAGCGTGGAAGCGCCAAGGCATCCCAGGGCCCCACCGACAAGGCCCAGCACCGCCGACTCGGCGACGAAGGAGAACAGGATCGCGGAGCGCGAGAAACCGATCGCCCTCAAGGTGCCGATCTCGCGCGTGCGTGAAGCCACGACCCGATACATGGTGTTCATCGCGGCGAACACCGCCCCGATTCCCATCACCACCGCGACCAGTCCCCCCAGAAGGCGAATGGTCTTCGCCACCGGGCCCGCCTGATCCTCGTAGTACTGCCGTTCGGACACGGCCTTGAGCGGCATGTTGGGCTGGAGGCGCATCCAGCGATCGAGCGCCTTTATCTGGTCCGGATCCTTCATTCGAATGACAAGCGAGTTCGACCCCGCTCCGCGCCTCAAGGAGGAACGTAGCACCTCGTAATCGCCCCAGACTTCGCTCTCGAAAGCGGCGCCTTCTGATTCGAAAATACCGACGATGCGGAGTTGTTTGCGACGGTACTTGAGCGTCCCTCCGAGTTCGAGACCATGGACGCGGTCCATGATCCGCCGACCCACGATGATCTCTTCGAGGCCGGGCGTGAAGCTCCGGCCCGCGGTGAAGCGAATCCCGGTCCGCACCAGAAAGGCCTGAGGCGTCACTGAACGGAGCACCACATTCGTGCGCTTGCCGTCGGCCTTCCGTGGCAGGGCCATCACGGCCACCCACTCCCACGAGGCCATGGGCTGTCCGTTTCTCGCGAGGGCGGGCTGAACGTGATCAATGATCGCGCTGCGCTGCTCGAGTTCGATCCGCGACGTCATCTCCGAGTTCGACCCGCGGCTCACGATCATCACGTTGTCGTCCCGTCCCGTGCCGCGAAGGGCGGTCGCGAAGCCCTGCGACATGGAAGTCAGAACCACGAATACCGCAACCACCAGAGCAATGCCCCCGATGGCGAGGAGGGCCACCGTCCACCGCTCGCGCACGTTGCGGATGTTGTAGGCGATGGGAAGGGCCATCTCTAGGTGGTCCTGAGCATCTCGGTGACGCGCGCGCGGTAGGCGCCCCACGCGGGCAGGAAGCCGGCGGCAAGGCCAAGAACGATGGCCACCGTAACGCCCACCAACGCGACATGGGGCTGGAGCTCGAGATACGAGATACCGAGCACGGTCTGTCCGGGAGCCGCGTTCACGACCCGAATCGCCCACAGCGCGCCCCCGATCCCGAGCACGCCGCCGGCGACGCCGAGGATCAGAGCCTCGGTGAGGATGAGGCCCATGACCTGGCCGCTGCCAAAGCCCACGGTCTTGAGGACCGCGATCTCCTTTCGCCGTTCGCGAACCGCCATGCTCATGGTATTCGCGGTGACGAGGAGGATCGTGAAGCAGACCGCGAGGCCGATGCCGTTCACCAGCGTGCTCAGATCCCCCACCATCGAGATGAAGTTCGCGCTGAACGCCTTCTCGGTTTCGGTGTAGGTCTCGTCGCTGGAGTTCTCGAAGAGCGCGTCTATCGCGGCGGCGATTTCGGCGGTGCGAGCGGGGTTGTCGATCTCCACCATGATGAACTGCGTCTGGGTGACCCCGCCGAGGCTTTCACTCAGGTACTTGAAGTGGAAGATCATCTGGTTCGTCTCGGTGCCGGGATACTTCCGCAGATCGGTCTCGAGGAAGCCCCGCACCACGAACTCGAACGGCCCGCTTTTCTTGCGCATTCCGGGGACGAAGCTCTGCAGGAAGAAGCGGTCGCCGATGTCCCAGCCGAACTTCGCCCCGAGCTCACGTCCGATGACGCAACCCTGGAGATCGTTTGCGAAGTCGCGGAACTGATCGGGCGGAACCATGTACTCGGGGTTCATCGCGAAAAAGGGCTCCGCGTCCACCGCGATGTTCTGGAACACGGTGGTCCAATCGGTCTCACCACTGGCCCCCGGGTCCACGCGGCCTTCCTTGCGGGCCATCAAGACGCCCCCGAAGGCGGTCAGCGCGGAGACGCGCTTCACACCGGGCACGGTTTCGATCCTGCCCTTGTGGGTGATC
>JANNJB010000004.1:0-4483 GCA_031405615.1 Vicinamibacteria bacterium
AGTCCGCCTGCCGCCGATACGCGTAGAGCATCCGGTTGCCCACGAAACCGTCGCACACGCCGACCACGACGCCGATCTTCCCGATCCGCTTGACCACATCGAGCGACGAAGACAAGACGGTCGCGGAGACCGTCGCGGGCCGCACGACCTCGACGAGTTTCATGATGTTCGCGGGGGAGAAGAAGTGAAGGCCGAGCACGCGCGACGGATCCTTCGTCTCCTCCGCGATCGCATCCACGTCGAGGCTCGACGTGTTCGTGGCGAGAATCGCCTTGTCCGAGCACACTTCGTCCAGCTTTGCGAAGACCTTGTGCTTGAGGTCCATCTCCTCGAAAACGGCCTCGATCACCAGGTCCGCGGATGAAAGGGCGGTGTAGTCCGTGGCCCCTCGGATAGCGGCGATGCGCGAGGCGCATTCGTCCGCGGTGATCCGGCCCTTCGCCGCTGATTCCTCGTACGACGCACGAACCCGTGCGAGCCCGCGGTCCACCGCCTCCTGCGTTTCGTCGGTGACGACCACAGGGATCCCCGCGCTGGCGAAGGCCATGGCGATGCCGCCGCCCATCGTGCCGAAGCCCACCACACCCGCGCTGCGGATCGCCCGCATCGTGGTGCCCTTCTTCAACTCTCCTACCTTCTGCGCCTCGCGCTCGGCGAGAAACACATGTCGGAGCGCACGGGACTCTTCGCCGCCGAGGAGAGCGAGGAAGGTTTCGCGCTCGAGTCGCAGCGCCTCGTCGAAAGAGAGGGATATCGCCCGCTTCACGCAGTCAAAGGCGGCCTGCGGCGCCTTCCTCCCTTTCGCGGTCTTCCGGAGGTCCGACTCGATGCGCGCGAGCAGGTCCGCCGCGGGCGGAACGACCCCGATGTCGCGGGTCTTTCTCGCCGTCCTTCGGCTGACCTTCTCCGCGAAGGCGATCGCGCGTTCGCGCACGGTATGCGCGGGCGCCGCCTCGTCGATCAAACCAAGCGGGACGCCTTCTGCCGCTCCGACACGCCGCCCGTTCAGGATGAGATCGAGCGCCGCCTCGACGCCAATCAGCCTGGGCAGCCGCGCGGTTCCACCCGCACCGGGCAGGATCCCGAGCGTCACCTCGGGCAGACTCATCAAGGCGCCTTCTTCCGCCACACGATAGTGGCAGCCAAGCGCCAGTTCCAGGGCGCCCCCCGCGACGGTCCCATGCAGCGCCGCGATCACGGGCTTTTTCGACCCTTCGATCCGGTCGATGAGGTCAGGCAGCGAGGGACCGTCGGCTGCGGCCTGGCCAAACTCGCGAATATCGGCGCCCGCGCTGAAGTGTTTGCCTTCGCCGGCGATTACGATCGCGGCAACGCCGTCGTCCGACAACGCCGCTTCCAATTGCGCGGCCAGGGCCTTCTTGACCGAGGCGCTCAGCGCATTCACCGGCGGGTTCTGAATCGTGAGCAGGGCCACGCCGCCCTGTTTCTCGAAGTTCACACTCATGCGCTCGTTCCTTCAGTTTGGTTCAGGGCCACAGAGTTCCATGGGCCAGCTCCCGGTCGAGGCGGGACAGGGGCCAGACCTCGATGCCGTCATCGGTCTTGAGCGATCGCTCGCCGGTGTAAACCAGAATGCGGCGGGCCACGCGAGGCAACTCGGCGATGGCCTTGAGCCCTCCCGCCATGCCCATCTGGAACCGGTCGGCCGATTTCACCTCGATGGCCAGAAGCTCGTTGTCGCGGCGGAGCAGGAAGTCGACCTCAAGTCCCCCGGGCGCGGGTGTCGACCAGTAGAAGATTTCGTCGAACAGCCGCCATCGCTCCGAATGGGCACGGAGCAGGCTCAGCACCAACCCTTCGAACAGGGGGCCACGTTCCTCGATCGAAACGGGGCCGAGCTGACGCTTGGCAGCGCGCACAACGCCGGGGTCAACCCAGTACAGCTTGGGATGCTTGCGCTCCCGCACCCTTAGCCGCGCCTCATAGGCCGAGAGCCGCTGGGCGATCAAGGTGTCCTCGAGGATCTCGACGTAACCCTCGACCGTCGTCCTCGCCACGCCGCAGTCGCGCGCCAGACCCGAGATGTTCACCACCTGGGCGTGACGCAGCGCAGCCACCGGAAGAAAACGAACGAAGCCCGGCAGGTTGCGGACGGCCGCCTCCGCCTGGATCTCCTCACGAATGTAGAGGTGGACGTAGCTCTCCAGCGTAGCCCGCGGGTCCGGCGCGGAAACGACCAGGGGGAGAGAGCCCAGGGAGAGCGTCCTCGCCAGGTCGAAGTCCTTCCCCATCTCGTGCGGGGTCAGGGGATACATGGCTTTGCGAAGAGCGCGGCCGGCAAGGAGGTTGGTCCCGGCCACCCGCAGCTTCCGAGCACTCGAGCCAAGCAGGGCGAAGCGGAGTTTCCGGCCCTCGATAAGCCGATGGACTTCGTTCAGTAGTGCGGGAATCCGCTGAACCTCATCGATGACCACGAAGCTCTCGGGGCCGCGCGATGCGAGTTCAAGCGCCAGCAGCGATGGGTTGACGAGCCATTCCTGATACAGCTGCTCGTTCAGGAGATCGAAGTGAACCGCGCCCTTCAGTTTCTCCCTCGCCCAGGTGCTTTTCCCTGTGCCCCGAACGCCAAACAGGAAGAAGCTCGTGGCCGGCGGCTCGAGGAGACGACGATACCCGGTGCTCATGACGCCGTCATTATGTCATGCAAAATGACGGGATGGTATGCGCCTCTTCAGAGCCTCATGGCTTCGGCTCCGACTCTTTCAAGAGCCGGGCGAGTTCTCCCGACCAGATCGCGGGCCAGGAATGGGTCGAATGCCCCCGCGTCCTGTCGGAGATCGGAATGAGAACCGCGCGGCCCTTCTTCGCCCGCTTGATCTGTTCCTCGAGGACGCCGAGCTCCGGTGGATTGACCTGATCGTCGGCGGAATTGATGGCCAGCAGCGGACAGACGATCTTCTCGAGATCGGGCTGCGGGTCGTAGTCGCGCGAGGATTCGAACTGATAGAGCATGTCATTCGCATCCGTGGACCGGAGCCGCTGCGCGACCATCTCATCGAAAAACGCGTCGGCGGTTTCGCGGGTCGGCGCGCGCTTCTGCCATTGGAGCGGAACGCTCGTCATGAAGACGAGCGTGTAGACCGCCGCAGTGAGGCCGCGTGGCGTCGAGGCGTATTCCCCGCCCTTCCACTCAGGGTCGTTGCGAATCGAATCGCTCACCATCCGGCGGAACATGCGGTTCCGGCCCGCGATCTGGACGGGAAGGCTCGCAAGCGGCAGGGCTGCGTCCATGAAGGTCGGGTACCGCGTCGCCCACATCCACGTGTGCATCCCGCCCATCGACGTGCCCATGACGAGACGGAGGTGATCGACCTTGAGACCCTCGGTGAGGAGTTGATACTGCGCCCGGACCATGTCGCCATAGCCGTAGCGCGGGAACTTCGCGCGCAATCCGTCGCTCGGCTTGCTCGACTTTCCATGGCCGATCGCGTCGGGAAGGATGATGTAGTGCTTCGCGGCGTCGAGGATCTGGCCCGGGCCGAAGAGTTCACCGCCGAAGTTGTCGCTCAGGAACTGGGCGCCCGTGCCGCCGGTTCCATGGATGATGAGGACGGCGTTCGTGACCTGGCCGCGAGCGTCGCGTGTGGGCTGACCGAGGGTACGGTAGTGAAGATTCAGGACCGGAAGCGTCTCGCCGGAGTCGAATCTGAAGTCGGGGAGTTCGAAGTCGCCCTCGGTCACCACGGGCCTTGCCGGCCCAGCCTGCATCGCCACCGCGGTGCTGGCGAGAACCGTCATGAGGAGAAGGCCTCGCCCCAGGGAGCGTGTGAAAATCATGGCGCGGAACTTACCAGCCGGCGACATATAATTCGCGGCTCGCGGTTGTCCTCATCCGTGTGCCTGTAGCTCAATGGTAGAGCAGCGGCCTTTTAAGCCGTTGGTTGGGGGTTCGAGCCCCCCCGGGCGCATATTCCTTTCTTCCCTTAGTTGGGGGGCGTTGCACGGACCCGCCCCCCACGCCCCCGTCGCTTCGGCCAAAGTGACAAACGAGCGTTAGCGACTTTGCTCTGGAGTGGGACCGCAGAGCGGTGCCACTCAGGAATTTGGCCTTCGCTCCCTTCAGACGCGCGTTGACAAACGAGCGAGCCCTTGGCGAGCGACTTTGCTCTGGAGTGGGTCCGCGAAGCGGAGCCACTCAGACATCAGCGGTCGGCCCGCGGGCCACCACTACCCAGCCCGAGGATCGCGTCGTGGCCCAAGGCCAGGCGTCGCCCTGCCCTGCGGGCAGCGCTCGCGCTCGCTTCGCCTTCCGACGGGCTCCTGCTGAGAAACCCGTGCGTTTTTGTCCCATTTCAGCCGGTTTTCTAGCCGAGGCTCGGGGCGAGGAATGAGCGGAGCCGGGTACTCAACACGGCCGTGCCGCCGGGGAAAAGGGGGTCAGGGCTTCGGGCGCGGGACTTGCGTGCGGAGGCCAAGGCACCGTTCCCTGAGCGCAGTGGACCGCGAGGCTCCTCTAAAGGCC
>JANNJB010000005.1:0-4340 GCA_031405615.1 Vicinamibacteria bacterium
GACCGCTCACCATCGCCATGCTGATGGCGAACACGCTCAAAGCCGCGAAGCTCTTCGGCCGCGCCTAGCAGCCCGTGGTGAAAGTCTGCCGGCATTCGACGAACGCTGCATCCCGGCTGGGCTGCGTTGCTCGTCGGCCGAATATTCCCGATATTCGCGCCTCCTCGACGCCTTGCCAGCCGGGCGCATCGCTCGTGGCCCGAGGCCAGGCTGGCGCGCTCTCGGTGCCGCGGCGGACTTTCACCACGGACTGCGCGTGACCGCGGTGCTGCCGCCGTACCGCGTGGGGCTTACCGGCTCCATCGCATCGGGGAAGTCCACGGTGGCGAAACGTCTCAAGGAGCGGGGCATCCCCGTGATCGACCTCGACAAGGTGGGCCATGAGGTTCTTCGCCGTCGTCACGAAGCCTTCGAGCCGGTGGTGGCGGAGTTCGGCGAAGGCGTCCTCGGCCCGGATGGCGAGATCGACCGGAAAAAACTCGGCGCGGTGGTGTTTGGCGACCCTGCGGCCCGCGAGCGGCTGAACCAGATCATGCATCCGAAGATCCGCGAGGAAGAGGCGCGCCGCGTCCAGGCCATGGCCGGGGACGGCGTCCAGGCGGTGGTCACGGAGGCCGCGCTGCTCATCGAGTCCGGTCAGAAGAAGCGCTTCGATTTCTTTGTGGTGGTCGGCTGCGACCCCGCGGTGCAGATCGCGCGGCTCATGAAGCGGGACGGGTCCAGTGCCGAGGCGGCGAAGAGCCGGATCGACGCGCAGCTCTCCTTCGAGCAGAAGAAGGCCGAGGCCGACTGGGTGATCGACACCAGCGGCGAAAAGGAGCACACGTTCGCGGAAACGGACCGGCTCGCGATTGAGATCCTCCGGCGGGCGGGTGAGCGGCCCACGTAGGGGCGACCCTCGTGGTCGCCCTTCCCGCGTCGAAGGGCACCCACGAGGGGTGCCCCTACATGTCGCGAACCTCGATGCCCAGTGAGGCGAGGGTAGGCACGAGGTCCTCGCGGGCGCGCAGAATCGACTCGATGAACTCGCGCAACGCGCCGCGTCCGCCGGGCTGATCCATGATCATGAACGCCGCTTCCTTGAGCGCCATCGGCGCGTCCTGGGGAACCGCGGAGAGTCCCACCCGTTGGAGAACCGGCAGATCCGGATAGTCGTCGCCGATGTAGGCCACTTCATGGGCCTGCAGGGACTTCTCGGCGAGGATCTCATCGAAGGCGCGTGACTTGTCCATCGAGCCCTGCTTCACCACGCTCATGCCCAGACTCCGCGCGCGCTGGGTCACCGCGTTCGAAGCCCGCCCGGTGATGATGCCGGTCTCGAGGCCCGCCGCGTGAGCGAGGATCACGCCGTACCCGTCGCGGACATTGAAGACCCGCGCCTCTTCTCCGTCGGGAAGGATGAAGATGGAGCCGTCGGTCATCACACCGTCGACATCGGTGAGGATGAGCTTGAGACGCAGGCAACGCTCCTTGAGCAGGCGGTCTTTCATGGCCCCATCCTACCGGCGGGCCTTGTCAACGGTCGAAGCTTTGAGCAGACTCCGCATGCGTGATTTCACAACCGGAAGAATCGGGCGAACCTTCACCTCTGCGCGGCAAGCGGCTGCTCGTCGTGTTCGGGAGCTACCGCAGCAAGCGCCACATCTACGAACACGCCCGCGACCTGGGTGTGCGGCTCACCGTCATCGATGGTCCGGAGCACTGGATGCGGGGCCTCGCCGGCCCCTCGGGCCTCATCGAGCGTCACCTCGCGGTGGATCTCTGGCCCTTCGAGACGTTCGCCGAACGCGCGGTTGCGGCGGTGCGACGCAGCGGCGTCACTTTCGACGGCATCGGGACGATCGACGAATTCGCGGGCGGTTTCGCGGCGCGGATTGCCGCGGACCTCCGGCTGCCTTTCCATTCGATCGGGGCCGCGGACCGGGCCCGCGACAAACACCGCGCGCGCGAAGCGTGCGCCGGGGCGGGAATCGAAGGCCCACGTTTTGCCCGCATCGAGAGCGCCGCACAGATCGAACACGCGGCCGCGGCCGTTGGATTCCCCGCGGTCCTGAAGCCCGTGTCCGGCGTGGGCTCGGTGCAGACGTACCGAGTGGACACGATGGAAGATCTGATCCACCGCCACGGCACGATCACAACGCAAGTCCGATCCGCGCGTGCGGGCCCACATCAGGCGCTCGGGAGCGATCGCGACTGGTTCGATCTGATGTGGAGCGGCCATCCGCACCTCACGCTCGAGTCCTGGATCGAGGGACGCAAGTACGACGTCGACCTGCTCCTGGATTCGGGGCGGGTGATCTATGCGCACGCGACCGACGACCTTCAGCCCTTCGGACTTCGCGATGTGCGCCGCCTCGCTCCCTCGGGGCTTGCGAGCGATGTCGAAGCGGAACTCATCGACCACGCCGCGGCCTGCGTCCGCGCGATCGGATTCCGGCGCGGCGCCTTCAACGTCGAAGTGAAGCGCACCGCGCAGGGCCCTCGCATGATCGAAGTGAACGGCCGCATGGGCGGCTATTCGACGACGGATATACACAAAGAAGTATGGGGCGTTGATCTCATCGATGCCTGGCTGCGAATCGCCATGGGTCTTCCCGTCGAAGCCACGGAGAAGCCTCCGCAGATCTGCGTGGCCGAGTCGCTGTTGCCCGCGCCCCGCTCAGGCAAGGTGACACGCGATGGCTTCCTCGATCCGCTGAAAGCGGAGAGAAGTGTTCTCAAGGCGCGCCAGTGGGTGTTCGCGGGAGACACCGTCGCGGGGGTTGAAACCGGCGCGCCTGATTGGATGGGAGCGGTTCTCACTCGCGGCGCGCGACCCGAGCAGGCTCTGGCCGAACTGGATCGGCTTGTCGCCTCGCTCGACCTCCCCGTGATTTTTGGAGTCGATTAGGCATAACATGCCCCATCATCTGGTGGCCTTCGCTTCCTGGGCCACAACATAAGGAGTTCCGTGAACAACGACTGGAGTTCGTACCGGGTTTTCGTCTTCGCTCCCTACCGCATGACCGCCGCGGGGCCGGAGAGCATCACCTACGGCACGCCCGAGTTCAAGACCGAGGTCGCGGGCTGGATGAGCGCCCTCGGCGCGCAGCACACCTGGGTTGAAGTCACGCCGGAGACGTCCGATGCGGAGATCGCGCGCGTGGTCGACGAAGCGGCCCGCCGTCCGGTCGTTGTGTTCAATCTCTGCGACGGCATCGAGGTCGACGGATACCCGGGAATCAAGACCGTGCGCGCCCTCGAGGCGAGCGGCGTTCCTTTCAGCGGCGCCGACACCGCCTTCTACGAACTCACGACTCCGAAGACGTTGATGAAACAGCGGCTGCTCAAGCGTTCCGTCTCGACCTCGCCCTTCGTCGAGATCAAGGATCCCAAAAGGGATGGGCCGCGGGCGGGGGCGAAGCTCGGTTACCCGCTGATCATCAAGCCCGATGTTTCGGCCGCCAGTTTCGGCATCTCCATCAAGTCGGTGGTTCACGATGAAGCCGCGTGCGTCGCCCAGGCGGACGTCGCCCTCAAGGGCGAACGCGACAAGGGAAACTATTACGAGGGCGTTTTCGCGGAGCGATTCATCCCCGGCCGCGAGTTCACCGTGTTGTGCGCGTCGGATCCCGCGGCGCGCGGTGGAGTCCTTGTCTATCCGCCCGTGGAGCGGGTGTTCCACAAGGCTCTGCCTGTCCACGAGCGCCTGCTTTCGTACGATCGATACTGGGAGAAGTACGAAACCGAAGGCGCTCTGCCGGATCGGGCTCCCATCGCCCACTACGAGAGCGCTCCCCCTGAATGGGCGGAGACGTTGTCTGCCCTCGCGCGTGACGCCTATGTGGCTCTCGACGGCGTCGGTTACGGCCGTGTCGACATTCGGCGTGACGAGCGGACCGGCGATTTCCTGGTTCTCGAGGCCAACTGCAACTGTGGTCTCTCTACCGACGGCGAGACCTCGGTGAGCTGGATCCTGCGCCTTTCCGGCGAGACCATGGAGCGCCTGCTCGACCGGATCTTCACCGACGCGGTCACGCGCCGCGTGGTGGTGAGCCGAAGGCCCTCGCGCCGTCGGTCTGCGCGCGTCGAAGCCGCCGCAAGCTAGCAGGGTGCTGATCGATTCAGCACCCTGCGTATCCCGGGCGAACCCCCTGAAGGGGGCAAGCGCCGGGATCTAGCTAGTCCCTTCGACACGCGGACGGACCGCCGTCTGGTGGACAGGAGCCCTTCTGCCGCGCAGGCTCCTAGCGAACGTCGGTTGGCAGCCGCAAAAGAGAGTTGAGGCTCAGGCCTTCCGCGCGAGCTGGGCTTTGAGCTCCTTGATCTTGTCGCGGAACTTCGCGGCTTCCTCGAAGTCG
>JANNJB010000006.1:0-3614 GCA_031405615.1 Vicinamibacteria bacterium
GCCGAAGAGGTCCGGCCGCTGGGTCATCACCGCGCCCACGAGCAGGCCTCCATTGCTGCCGCCCCCGATGGCGAGCTTCGGGGTGGCGGTGTACTTGTTCGCGATCAGCCATTCGGCCGCCGCGATGAAGTCGTCGAACACGTTCTGCTTGTTCTTGAGCCGGCCCGCATCGTGCCACTCTTTTCCGTACTCACCCCCGCCGCGCAGGTTGGGCTGGGCGTAGACGCCACCCATCTCCATCCACACGATGTTGGCGGGCGAGAAGGCGGGTTCGAGCGAAATGTCGAAGCCGCCGTAGCCATAGAGATAGGTCGGATTCGAGCCGTTAAGAACCAGGCCCTTCTTGTGCACGATGAACATGGGGATCTTCGTGCCGTCCTTGCTCGGATAGAACACCTGCCTGGTTTCGAAAGCATTCGGATCGAAATCCACGGTCGGCTGCTTGGAGACCGTGCTGGCCTTTGTCGCGAAGTCGTAGCGGAACGTCGTGCTCGGGTAGTTGAAGGACGTGAAGGCATAGAAGGTGTCCGTGTCCTTCCGCTTCCCCGAGATCCCCGCAACCGACCCGATGGCCGGCAAAGCGATCTCGCTTTCGAACTTCCCGTCTATGGCGAAGAGCTTTAGCTTCTCGTGCGCATCGGTGCGCCAGACCGTGACGAAACGGTTGGCGATGAGGCTGACTGAAGAAAGAACGTCGCGGTTACTGCCCTGGGGGATGAGTGTCTTCCAGGCCGCAGGGTCCGCCTTGCCCTTTTCGATAGCCACCACGCGGTACCGCGGCGCGTCCTTGTCGGTCACGATGTGGAAGGTGGCGCCGTCGTTTCCGACGACGTTGTAGGAGGCATCGAAGGTGTCGAGAAAGGGCTCGATCTTTCCGTTCGGATCCTGCAGGTCACGAAGGAAGATCCGGTTCTCCCGGTTGGTGCCCTCGGACTGGTAGATGAGGAGCCAGCGGCCGTCATCGGTGACATCGGCGCCGAAACCCCAGTCGGGCTTGTCGGGACGCTCGTAGACCAGCGCATCGTCAGCCTGAGACGTGCCCACCTTGTGGAAGAAGACCTTCTGGTACTTGTTGACGGCGTTGAACGCCTCGTCTTTACTCATCGGCGCGTCATAGCGGGAATAGTAGAAACCGCTGCCGTCCTTCTTCCACGCGGCGCCGGAGAACTTCGACCACTTGATGGTGTCGGGCAGATCCTTGCCGGTCGCCACCTCGCGCACCTTCCACTCCATCCAGTCCGACCCCGACGCCGACGTCGAATAGGCCGCGTAACGGCCGTCCTCCGAAAAACTCAAGCCGGATAGCGCGACGGTGCCGTCGGTCGAAAGTGTGTTGGGGTCGAGCAGAACCTCGGGTGTTGCGTTGAGAGACGTCGCCTTGTAGATGACGGCCTGGTTCTGGAGGCCGTCGTTCTTCGAGAAGATGGTCCAGGAGCCATGGCGGCTGGGCACACCATAGCGTTCGTAGTTCCACAACTTCGTCAGGCGTTCCCGGATGGAGGCACGCTTCCCGATCTTCTCGAGATAGCCGAACGTGACCTTGTTCTGGGCCTCCACCCACGCTGCGGTCTCGGCGCTGTTGGGATCCTCGAGCCAGCGATAGGGATCCGCGATCTTCTGGCCGTGGAGAACCTCGACCACGTCGCCTTTCTTCGTGGCGGGGTAGGTCAGGGTTTCGTTTTGAACGGCGAGAGCATCGGTCATGGACACCAAACTGAGACAAAGCGGCAAGGCGACGAGTTGGGATTTCAAGAACGGCCTCCTTAAAAGGAAGATCGGAATGACGATTATCGGCTGACGCCGCGGTCCGCGCCGAGGAGTATGGGGAGGATTTCAGCGCTCTTCCCCTGGAGGAATCGGTGAAAGCGGGCGGTGTTCTCCGCCGCTTCGGCGTTGACCAGGATGGCCGTGCCCCCGGCTTCGCGGGCGAGGTTCACCAGGCCCGCGGCGGGCCACACCGCGCCCGAGGTGCCGATCGCAAGGAAGACGAGGGGCCGGTCCCGGTCGCGGCGCAAAAAAGCGTCGATGGCCTGGAGGTGGCCTGGATCGAGCATTTCCCCGAACCAGACGATGTCGGGACGAAGGAGAGCCTTGCGACCTTTCTTCTCGCAGTCGTCGCAGGTCGGGAGAGTGCCTTCGAGGTAGCTCGCCTCGTCATGAAAAGGCTCGAGGTCGCAGACCCAGCATTTCGTCCGGAAAAGGCTGCCGTGAATCTCGACGACGCGCGTCGACCCCGCACGCTGGTGAAGTCCGTCGACATTCTGAGTGACGAGGAGAAAGTGGTCTTCCAGGCGCTCCTCGACCGCCGCGATCGCGCGGTGTCCCGGGTTTGGCTCCACGGTCTTCGCCTGCTCGCGCCGCAGCGAGTAGAACTTCCACACGAGTTCGGGATCCCGGGCGAAACCCTCGGGCGAGGCCACGTCCTCGACGCGATGTTGCTCCCAGAGGCCGTTCGAGTCGCGGAAAGTGGCGAGGCCGCTTTCCGCGGAAACGCCGGCGCCGGTCAGGACGAGGAGGCGCGCGTTCTCAAGATCGAGCGGGGCGTAACTTGGGTTACTTCCACCAGCGGTCATTGCCGATAGAAAAACGCGGCCAGTCTCTGTAGTCAAAGTGCCACCATTCCGTTTCGTACACCGTGAAGCCTTCACCCTCCATCGCCTCTCGAAGGAGCTGCCGCAAGGCCCGCTGCCTCGACGTGCCCCCGCCATAATCGGGATAGGAACGAGGCGACATTTCATCGTAGAAGCCCGGCATCTCCACCGGCTTCTTCGTCTTGAGATCGAACAGGGTCAAGTCGATGGCGCAACCGCGGTTGTGCTTCGAGCCCTTCGACGGGTCGGCCACGAAATCGCGCGAGACTTCGGGAGTCGCGTTCCAGAAGACCCAGGTCACAAACCACGGCCGGTAGCCGTCATGGAGCATCAGGCCATACCCCTTCGCCTTGAGCGCGCGATGGGCGCGGACAACCGCCTCCGCGGCGCTCCGCTGAAGCCTCACCTGCGCTTTGCCGTAGACCGGCGTGGCCAGGAAGTTCGCGTTCGTCGCATAGCGAACGTCGAGGACGATCGACTTGTCGAGGGAACGAACGTCCACGAGATCGCTTTTCACAAAGTCGCCGGCCTCACCAGGAGGCGAGAGAGACCGCGCCTCTTTAAGAAGTTCGGCGACCGGGCGCAGAGGCGTGATCCTGAAAACACCCTCGGAGCCGCCGTAGTCGCGGCGCGGAAGAAACACGCTGCCAATCGAAATTCCCTGGACCACCGACTGAACACCGACGCCCTTGGTCTTCATCGCGGGAACGCCGCGGTCGATCCGGAACTCTCCGATTCGGGCGGCTTCATAACGTGCGCCACCCAACTCGCGCACGGTTTCGAACGCCCGACCGTCCGGACTCACCTCGAGCGCGCCCAAGGCCTCGCGAAGCACGAGTCGTGTGCCGCCTTCGCCATACTCGCCCACAAGCGATTCGACCGCGGGCGACGGCCGTGGCGGCAGGGAGAAGGGCTGCGCGAAAGCGGTCGCGACGCTGAGGAGAACCCCGGCGATCGCGGCCACGCCGCTTCTACCTCTGAAAATCACCGCTCTTGCCTCCGGTCTTCGAGTCGAGGCGGATG
>JANNJB010000007.1:0-2205 GCA_031405615.1 Vicinamibacteria bacterium
CGTCCGCCTCGGAGTACCCGATCGAGAGTTTCTGGGGTCTTCTGATCGAGCGGACCGATTCGTTCTTTGGCTGGCCCTGGTTGGGACTCTTCGTCGCGGGATTATTCCTCGCGGGCGCGGCTTTTCGAGGCTCCGTCATCCCACGAGCATGGCTGCTCGCCTTCCTCGGCCTCATTCTCCTTCGGGCGAAGATCCCGGACGTGTTCCGTTATGGCCACGAGACCCTGTTCCTGACCCCGCTCGTGGCCCTTCTCGCCGGCTCGGCCCTGATCCTGGCCTGGCAGCGGGGAGGGGTAGCCCGTTGGGCCTCGGTTGGGGCCGGTATCGCCCTTTCGATTGTGTCCTTTGGGCGTCAATGGGCGTCGATCGCCGACCAGCTTGGCAACGCGCTTTGATCGCGGGGCCGTTTCGCCATCTGATAAGCTCACGGCCCCTGTAGAAAATGGCTGAAAAGAACCCGTTCGCGCGCTTTCTGTCCCACTTTCCCGCGGGCAAGGTCCTTTTCCGTGAGGGTGATGCGGGCGAGGACATGTACATCATCCAGTCCGGCCGGGTGGCGATCAAGAAGCGCACCGGGGCCAACAAGGATGTGACCCTGGCGGTCCTGGAGAAGGGCGATTTCTTCGGCGAGATGGCGGTTCTGGAGCGCATGCCGCGCTCGGCCACCGCCGAAATGGCCGAGGCGGGAGACCTCATCGTCATTTCCGGCGACACCTTCGGCGACATGATCAAGTCGAACCCCGAAATCGCCTTCCGCATGCTCAGGAAGTACTCGATCCGCCTCCGCGAGATGGTGAAGCAGATCGAGACGCTCGGGAAGCAGGTCGCGGAGTCGCCGGGGGGACTACCCACCAACACCTCGATCTCCCTGCCCTCGGTTCCGGTTCCCCAGCCTCCGCCCTCCGAGGCCCTCGCGTACTTCGTTTCCAAGGCTTCGGGGAACGTTTTCCCGGTCTACAAGAACGAAGTGCTGCTCGGGCGTTTCGACTCGGTCACCGGAACGGCGCCCGACGTCGACCTCACCAACGAAGACCAGGCGCGCAACATCTCGAGGCGTCACGCACGTCTGGTGATCAAGAACGGCGCCTTCTTCATGGCCGAGGAAATCGGCACGATGAACGGAACCTTCGTGGCCGGCGAGAAGCTCGAGAACAACGTGCTGCATCCGATCAAGGATGGCGACGAGCTGATGTTGTGCCGGCTCGCGCTCACCTTCAAGGGGCCGCAGAAGTAGTTCCCTCGATCCGTCCCTCACGGATCGCGTCGTCGAGCGGTCCGGGCCTCCAGCCGAGTTCGGAGCGGGCCCTTGCGACATCGAGAGACACGTCGGCCGGTCGAGGAGCCCCCTGGTGCGACCGCTGGGGCGCGCGACGGATCAGCGAAGCGTCGAGGCCGAGAACCGCGGCTACTCTTTCGCCCAAGCGAACGCGGCTGAGTCGCTCGGCGCCCGCGATGTGGAAGATCCCCTTCGCGTCCGGGCGCTTCAGAACCGCGCTCACTGCGTGCGCCACCGAGTCGGATCCAAGCGGCGTCCGCCACTCATCTTCGTAGAGCGTGACCGGTTCACCGCGACGCAGGCGAAAGGCGAGCGCTTCGGATGCGGTTCGCCGCGCGCCGTGGCCACGACCGCAGAGAAGGCCAATCCGGAGGATCGCCGCGCCCGGGCACATCGCTTCGGTTGCGGCCTCCGCTTCTAGTTTCGAGCGGCCGTATTCCATCTGCGGGGCCGGCGCGGTCGTTTCGTCCGAGAGGGCTCGCGTGCCGTCGAAGACGAGATCGGTCGAAATCGCGATCAGCCGGACGTCCGTGCGCCCGCAGGCCGAAGCCACGAGCGTGGTGGCCACGACGTTGTCGCGCCGGGCTCGATCGGGCTCCCGCTCACATATGTCCGCGTCGGCGAGTGCCGCTGCGTGGATCACTGCGTCGGGCCGTTCGAGGCGAAGTACCTCGGCGACCGCCGCCTCATCCGCAAGATCGGCGGCGCGGCTTCGGATTCCATCCGGGGCGTCCTGTCGTCGGATCACACCGGTGACGTCGTGCTCGCGCGCGAGAAGCTCACACAGACGGCCGCCCAGCAGTCCGCCGGCGCCGGTGATCAGAATTCGCACGGGCGGAACCTAAACGTAAACTCCGTTCGAGACAGAGGGGCGAGAAAGAAAAAATGGAGAAGGGGCTGTTCATAACGTTCGAGGGGATAGAGGCGAG
>JANNJB010000008.1:0-4471 GCA_031405615.1 Vicinamibacteria bacterium
GATCTGCGCGAACGCCTCCGACCAGACCTTCGGCTTCACCCATTTCTCGACCCGATCCACGAGGACGCGTCCGTACCACGAGTGGTCGAAGAGGACCATGTGGCCGTCCTCGGGCAGCCTTAGCTGGAAGCGCCACAGGAAGTGATAGCGCAGCTCGAGCTCCGAGGGCGGAGCGCCGGGATGCACGCGGAAGGCGCGGGGATCGAGCCGCTGGGTGAGGCGCTGGATGATGGTGCCCTTGCCCGAGGCATCCCAACCCTCGAAGACCACGACGGTTGGGATCTCCGCTTCCAGCAGCTCGTACTGAAGGCGCCGGAGACGCTCCTGCAAGTCCGGAAACACGCGCTGATACTCGGCTTTGGCGAGGAAACGGTCGAGGTCGACTTCTTCGAGCACCGCTCCTCCGCGAGTCTGGAAGGATACGGTATGATCGCCACCTTCGGAGGCGCGATGCCCTATTTCGACCTCGACCCGCTGCTCGAGACGATGCTCGACTACTCCCCGGGCATCTCGGACCTGAACCTCTCGGTCGGCCGTCCCCCCCAGGTGGAGCTCGACGGGCAGTTGAAGACGGTCGCGTACGCGGGCCTCGAGCGGTTGCTGCCGTACCACACCGAGCTCATCGCGATGCGGTTGATGGCCGGCAAGCGCGATCTCGCGGATCGGCTGGTCAAGACCGGCTCCGCCGACCTCTCGTACAGCCTGGCCAAGCGCACGCGCTTCCGCGTGAACGTGTTCGCCCAGCGCGGCACTTATTCCATCGTCCTGCGCGTGATCCCCAACCGCGTGCCGACGGTGGAGGACCTGGGCATCCCGACCCAGCTCAACGACATCGCGGACGAGCGCAACGGCATCGTCCTCGTCACCGGCCCCACCGGCTCCGGCAAGTCCACGACCCTGGCCGCCATCATCAACAAGATGAACCTCGAGAAGTCGATGCACATCATCACCATCGAGGACCCGATCGAGTATCTGCATCCGCACCACAAATCGCCGATCAACCAGCGCGAGGTGGGCATGGACACCCAGACCTTCGCGCTCGCTCTGCGCGCCGCTTTGCGCCAAGCCCCCAAGGTCATCCTGGTCGGTGAAATGCGCGACGTGGAAACGATCTCGATCGCCCTTGAAGCCTCGGAAACCGGCCACCTCGTGCTCTCCACCCTTCACACCATCGATGCGGCGAAGACCATCGAACGTATCGTCGGCGTCTTCCCCCGCTCCGATGAGCGTCAGGTTCGAACGCGTTTCTCGGCGGCCTTCCGCTGGGTCGTTTCCCAGCGCCTGGTGCCGAAGATCGGCGGCGGTCGAATCGGTGTGTGCGAGATTCTCCGGTCCACCTCGAGAACCCGCGAGTACGTGCTCGAAGGCGAACGCGACGGCAAGAGCCTTCACGATGCCATGGAAGACGGCTCTTTGGACGGCATGCAGACCTTCGACAACGAGCTTTATCGTCTGATCAACGAAGGCATCGTGGATAGGGAGCTCGCATTGTCGTACGCCACCAACCGCACGAACCTCCAACTCAAACTCGACACCCAGGGCGTGGGCGGCGAGAAGGCCGATGAAGAGGCGAAGGTGGCCAGGGGAGGAAAGTCGACGATCGCGGCGAAGCCAGCGCCCGCCCCGGGCAAGAAGGCGGCCCCCGCCGCTCCCAAGACGGACATGGACGATCTCCTGGAAAGGTAATGTAGATGCAAGCGAGCTGCTCGTCCTGTTCCAACGTCGTCACCGTAGACGAAAACAACCCGAAGCTCCCCGAGGGACCCTTCTCGGTCAAGTGTCCCAAGTGCCAGACGCCGGTCCGCTTCCCCGGGCGGGGCGCATCGAAGGCTGCCGCGGCTCCACCCGCGAAGGCCCAGGCCGAAGCGGGGCCCGCTTCCCCGGCGCCCCGTCCCCCGGCGGCGCCGATAAAGCCCACCGCCCTGCCCGGCGAGCGGGCTCTGGTTGCCATGGACGACCGGCCCCGTGCGACGGAGATCGCGCGCTGCCTCGGCCTGCTCGGTTACGAAGTCGACATCATGGCCGACGCCGATGGCGTACGCGCGATCGAGCAGTCCGCCCACGTCATCGTGGTGATGGCCCGGACCGTCGCGGAAAGCGGCGCGTTGACCTGCTACCAGCGCCTCTTCCTTCTCAACTCCGATCTCCGACGGGGCTTCTTCCTGATCCTGGTCGGCGACGAATACACCACGGGCGATGGTTTGCAGGCCTTCGTGGTTCACGGCGATCTCGTGGTCGCCTCTCCCGACGCCGGTTCGTGCGAAGTGGTGATCCGGGAACGGCTGATCGAAAGGGCGCGTCTGTTCCGCGTGTTCGTCGACTGCAAACGGAAGTTTGAAGCCGCGACGGTTTAGTTAAAAGGCGCCCGCTAGCGCAGGCCGAATTCCTGGAGAGCTCCGCTAACGCGGAGCCTCCCAGAGCAGAGTCGCTCCCTTTGGTCGCTCGTCTGTCACTTCGGCCGGAGCTGCCCAGCTTCTGCCGCCCAGACTCTTAAGTGCGAGCGGCCGGCCCGTACACCCGCAGCGCGTAGTCGCGGGCCATGCGCCGGGCCGAGAAACGTGGCGCGATGGTGGCGATCGAGGCCTTCATCATCCGGACCCACTCCGCTGAGGCGCCGGGGGCGTTTCCGCCGAAGAAGAAGGGGATGACCCGGGTTTCGAGCTCGCGGTAAAGGGCCTCCGCGTCGAGCTGATCCTGGGCCTCCTCGAGCGCTATCTGCGCGAGCGAGGCGGCGGCGGCCGGATCCTCCGCGGTTTCTGCAGGCGCGGTTTCCGAGGGGACCGCGTCGCCGCCGTGGATCAGGAAGCCATTCTCGCCGTTGTAGCCTTCGGCCCACCAGCCATCCGCGATGGAGAGATTGAGGGCTCCGTTGATCGCGGCCTTCTGGCCCGATGTGCCCGAGGCCTCGAGGGGCTTGCGCGGCGTGTTCAGCCACACATCGACTCCCTGCACGAGCATGCGCGCCATGTCGATATCGTAGTCCTCCAGGAAGATCACCCTTCCCGCGAGTTCGCCCCTTGAGAGGGCCGCGAGCTGGCGGATGTACTCCTGGCCCGCGCGGTCGGCGGGATGGGCTTTCCCCGCGAAGATGAGTTGAACCGGCCGTTGCGGGTCGAGGAGGAGCGCTTTCGCCCGATCGAAGTCCTTGAGGAGAAGGACCGCGCGTTTGTAGGTCGCGAAGCGGCGCGCGAAACCAATGGTGAGGGCCTGGGGGTTGAGCAGGGACTCGAGACGGCGGAGTTCGGAGGGCCCGGAGCCTTCGCGGGCCGCCTGCTTGCGGGCCCGCTCACGAACGTAGCGGATCAGCCGCTCCTTCTGAGCGCGTCGGGCCGCGAGCAGACCCTCGTCCGGAGCGTCGCGCAGCTTCTTCCACGCCTCGGGCTCGAGCAGGAGCGCGCCCCAGTCGGGGTCGAGCTCCTTCACCAGATAGGCCCTTATCTCCGGCCCGATCCAGGTCTCGGTGTGAACACCGTTGGTGATCGCGAAAACCGGCGATTCGTGTCCGTCCGGGAAAAGGTGTTTCCACATGCCCGAGGACACCTGTCCATGAAGTTCGCTCACGCCGTTGGTGCTCGCGGCGAGGCGGATGGAGAGGGTGGTGAGGTTGAACTGGCCCTCGTGGGAGCCGAGCGAAATCACTTCCTCGGTGGGGACACCGGTGTCGCGGGACCATGGTTCGAGGTGCTGCCGGACGAGATCGAAAGCAAAGACCTCGTTGCCCGCGGGCACCGGGGTGTGGGTGGTGAACACCGTGTTCCGCCGGACCGAAGCGCATGCGTCCTTGAAGTCCTCGCCGCGCATCACGCGCTCGCGCACCCGCTCCAGGGTCAACATCGCGACGTGGCCCTCGTTCATGTGCCACACCGCGGGCTGAAGACCGAGAGCCCGGATGGCGCGCACGCCGCCCACGCCAAGGACGATCTCCTGGGCGAGCCGCATCTCGCGGCCGCGAACGTAAAGCAGACCGGTGATGGTCCGGTCCGACGGGTCGTTGAGCGGAATATCCGTGTCGAGGAAGAAGACGTGCACGCCGCCCACCCGCGCCACCCAGACGAGGGCGTGGACCACGCGGCCGGGAAGGTCCACGGGAACGGTCAGCGGTCCGCCGTTGGGCGCGCGCACCGGCTGCACGGGCAGTCGAGCGAAGTCGTAGTCCGGGTAGATGTGCTGCTGAAAGCCGTCCGCGTCGACGGTCTGGCGGAAGTAGCCCGAACGGTAGAGAAGGCCGACTCCGAAGAGCGGAAGTCCGAGGTCTGCGGCCGCCTTGCAGTGATCGCCGGCCAGGACCCCGAGGCCTCCCGAGTACATCCCGAGCGACTCGTGCAGCCCGAACTCCATCGAAAAATACGCTACCGGTCCGGGCAGGACGCCTTGCTGGTCGTCCATGAACCGGCGCGCGTTTCGGCTCGCGTCCAGGCTCTCGATAGTCTGGCCGTAGGCCTCGATGAACTCGGTGTCCTTGAGCAGTCCC
>JANNJB010000009.1:0-3274 GCA_031405615.1 Vicinamibacteria bacterium
TGTGACGAAGGCCGAGGCATGGTTCCCGGAGACGTTGGGAATCGGTCCGATGATCTGCTTGGTCTTGAAGTCGCGCAGGTCGATGCGGGCCACCCGGCCGTTCATCTCGTTGACGAAGAGCCAGCGGCCGTCGTAGTCGCCGTTCGTCTCGGAGAGAGAAGGATGGTGGACGTCGCCCCAGGTGAGGTCCCCGAGCATCTTCTTCGACTCGTCGTCGAAGCCGTAGCCGGTGGCGGGATAGGGCGTGAACACCGGGATGGTCGACAGGTGCCGCATCGAGGGCACGCCGTAGACGTACATCTGTCCCGAGTGTCCGCCCGAGGCGAAGAAGTAGTACTCGTCCAGGTCCCCTGGGGCCACGTACGTTTTCATGGCCGCGATGGCCACGTCGGACGTGGCGCCTCCGCCGGCTCTCTGGGCTCCCTTGGGAGCGCTGGGGGCGCACGCCACGGCGAATATCGCCAGGGCGAGGATGCCGAAACGGGACATCTCCGTTGCTCTTGTCGTACTCATGCTGTTTTTCCTCACCTTTTCAGTTAGTGGCGTGCCGCCACCGGAGCCGCCGGTTTTTCCGCCTTGGCGGCGGACGCTTTCTGCTTCTCGTGCTCGGCATAGGCCTCGCGAAGCTTGCCAATGGCGACCGCCTTCTCCTCCGGCGAGAGGATGATCTGGCGGGAAAGAACCACGGCCATGGTGCCCGTGGGTTCGCGAAGGAAGTCGTCGAGAGTGCGACCGAAGCGGGACTGCACATCTTCGACCGCAGTGGAGAGATCCGGCCCGATCTGGGCCGGGCTCTTGACCCCCAGGGAGCTGATCGAATGGCACACGAAGCAGCCGGTCTTGACGAACCAGCCGCCCGGACCCGTCTTCATGCGCTCCTCCTCGGCTCGCTCCTCCGCGGTCTGCGGCTCGGTGTCCGGAACGCCGGGGATGAATGCCGCCGGCACCGGCGACTTCCTCCACGACAACATCAGCATGGCGAGGGCCTGAGCATCCTTGCTGCTGAGGTGGAAGTTGGGCATGACCGTCTCGGTGACCAGAGCCCTCGGATCCTTGAAGTGGGCCACGTGCCAGGCAAACGACGTCTTCTGACCCGACAGGCGGCCGTACTCGTATTGTTCCGCTTCCTTGTCACCCACGAAGGTGAGGTCCGGCCCGATCGTCCCGCCGCGGCCGTTCACCACGTGACACCCGCGGCATCCCTTGTCGTTGACCAGCTTCTTCGCGTGGTTGATGGCGTCAGCGCCCTTCGTCTCGCGCTCATAGCGATGGCACACGTTGCAGTTCATTTGCATGAGCGCGGCCTTGTTGTCGACAAGCGAATACTCCCCGCCCAGCTGCTTGCCCAGCAGCGGCTCGGTCCAGTGCTCGATGGGCCCGTGGGCGGGAGCCGCGTCGATGGCCCAGCCCTGGCCCCCGTGGCATGACGTGCAGCCGAAGGTCTCGGGCGGATGGCTCTTCAGGAGCTCCTGCGGATGCGTCCGAAACGGCTCGTCCGCGGTCTCGAAGCCCTTCCAGCCGAGGGCCTGGTGACAGGTCACGCAACGGTCGGCCTTCGCCATGCTGGGAATCCAGATCTGCTGGAGCCCCGAGGGCACGGTCTTCGCCTTGTCCGGTCCGTACTTGTCGGCAACGAGGCGCTTGAACTCGGCCTGGTACCAGCGCCACTCGTGCTCGCGGTCGTTCCGGGCGAAGAGGACGGTCGAGATGACGAGCAGGACGCCGACGATGGCCAGGACCGGGCGGTCGACTCGGGGATACGGGGAATTAGTTCGTTTCTCCATGGCCTTTGCCTAGATCCGCCCCGGAATTACGGGCCAGACTTCCCAGGGCCAGTAGATGTTCCAGTACGGGCCTCTCATCACCGTGCCCACGAAGGTGAGCGCCAGAATGAAGATGCAGAGCAGGATGAAAGCGATGTTCTGGCGTCTTCGGGCCCGCGCGAACCACACTCCCGTCGCTTCCTTCGGACTCCGGTCGATCCAGGGCCAGAGGATCAGGCCCGTGACCAGGAGCCCGGGCAGGACAACGCCGCCCACGAAGGCGCCGTTGATGGTGAAGGAGCCGATCTTGACCGTGGTGTCGGTGACGATCTCCTGGAGCCAGAGGAAGTACCAGGGGGCTTTCGCCGGGTTCGGCGTGACCAGCGGATTCGCCGGCTCTTCGAGAGGCGAGCGGACGAAGGTGGCCAGGATCGAGAGGATGGCGATGGTCGCAAGCGTCACGAGATTGGCGCGGCGGATCAGGTCGGGAACCGCGTTCACCATGGTGTCGAGCCGGCTCAGCGCCGTGGCCTTGATCACCGGCGAAGTGCCGCGGGCGATCCCGAGCAGGGTGTAGGTCTTGGTGGAGACCGCCGGGGCTTCCTGCCGCTCGTTGGCCCTGGCTTCCTGGTCGACCACCGCGAGACCGCCGTCCTTGCGGATTCTCCACATGTGGTACGCGAAGAGCGCGCCCAGGACCATGGGCAGAACCACGATGTGCAGGACGTAGAAGCGGATCAGCGTGGGCTGATCGATGGCGCGGCCACCGATCAGGAGCTCGCGTACCTGCGGCCCCACCAGCGGAATGGACGCCGCGATGTTCGTGCCCACTGTGACCGCCCAGAACGCGAGCTGATCCCAGGGCAGCAGATAGCCCGTGAAGGAGAGGAGGAGAGTCACGAGCAGCATGAACACGCCGATCACCCAGTTCCACTCGCGCTTCTGCCCCTGCCCGACCCCGTTCTTATAGGCACCGGTCAGGAACACCCGCACCAGATGGAGGCACACGACCACCACCATCGCGTGCGCGCCCACGCGGTGGACGGAGCGGAGCCACGAACCGAAGGTCACGACGTACTCGATGTCCTTGATCGACGAGTACGCGCGCTCGACTGAGGGGACGTACAGGAAGAGGAGCGGCGCGCCCGAAAGGATCAGCAGGAGGAACAGGGCGGCCGAACCGGTGCCCAGCCAGAACGAGTACTTCCACGCGAGGGAGGCGCGGGAGACCTTGGCCGGGAACATGTGGAGCGCGAAGTTCGAGACTATGGCGTCGCCGGATTCGCGATCGGAGCGCGGTCGAAAACTCCAGAAGGGCTGGGGGTGAACGCCCGGAGCCTCGGGCTCTTTGGACCGCTTGAGAAAGGAAAGGAAGGGGAAGGCCATCGGCGTGATTCCTCAGGCGAGAGTGAGTCGAAAATCGCGGGCTACTTCTTGAGCCAGGTCGACGACCAGCGATCCGTCGTCGACCGAAATGGAGAGGTGGTACCAGGCGAGGGCCCGGGGCGCGG
>JANNJB010000010.1:0-16727 GCA_031405615.1 Vicinamibacteria bacterium
GAAATCGCCGGAGAGCGTCTGGAATTCCGTATAAAACCACTCGTCGCTCAGGTTGGACTTGAAGTAGAGACGCGCGCTGACCACCGAGCCGGCTGGCTGGAAGGTGGTATCGAAGACAGGGAACTCGTTCTGGGCGACGCAGCCGATCGGGTTGTGGAAGATGGAGGTGCCGCCTTCCTGCACGAGCGCGCGCGCCATTTCGATGTTCGCGGACGCAAACCGCCCGGCGCTCACCTCAATCAGAACCGGCGCCCTGCCGATCGCCAGACCTCTTACCCCCGAGCTCGAAACCACGTAAGACCCGTTAGGCAAGGACAAAGAGTAGGACCCGTCCCGGGCCGTTCGCGCGGTGTACGACTGGCCAGTGGCGACGTTGACGAGGGTGAGGGGAATTCCCTCGACCGCCCGGAGGTTGATGAGGACCCGGCCCTTGACTCCGCCCTGGGTGGCCCCGAGCAGCACCTGGGCCGACAGCAGCCCGACGGCGAGAAATGCCGCGACGGTGACTTTGTATCTCATCGACCTGAACCTCCCTCTTTCCAACGACGATCTCAACGCTCGTCGGATTCTAGCCTCAGTCTCAGCCTCCGGGTCAACCGCGCCGGGCTACAGTTCCTTGAGAGCCTCGAGGGCTTTACTGAGTCGGCCCGCGTGCGAGCGCTCCGCCTTCGCTAGGGTCTCGAACCACTCGGCGATCTCCAGGAAACCTTCTTCCCGGGCGATCTTCGCCATGGCCGGATACATCTGCGTGTGCTCATACGTCTCGCTCTCCACGGCCGCTTTCAGATTCTCCCTTGTGCCGCCGATCGGGAGTTGGGTGGCCGGATCTCCCACCTTGCGGAGGAAGTCGAGGTGACCGAACGCGTGTCCCGTCTCCGCCTCCGAGGTGTCACGAAAGAGACCGCCCACCTCCGGATACCCTTCGATGTCCGCCACGCGAGCGAAGTAGAGATAGCGGCGGTTTGCCTGACTTTCGGCGGCGAACGCCTCCTTGAGGTTCTGGTGCGTCTTCGAATCCTTGAGGTCCATGTTTCTATCCTTAGTAAGTGATTTCAGTCTCTGTGCCCGGTTCGTTCGCCGCCATGATTCTCGCCCAGATCACAAGAGGAGAGGCGATAATCCGGGAATGGCAACCGCTCTGGCGTGCATGGATGACCTCATGTTCCTCTCGAAAATCGTGGAAGCCGCGAAGGCGCTCTCGATCCCCCTCCGTTCGTTGAAAACCGCCGAGAAACTGGTCGCCGCGTGCAGGGAGGACGTCGATGCGGTTGTCTTTCTGGACCTCGACGACCAGCGGCTCGACGCCATCGCCCTGGCGAAAGCGATCAGGTCCGCGGAGCCGAAAGTGGCGGCAACCATCTACGCGTTCGTGTCCCATGTCCACGAGGAACGTATCCAGGCCGCCGGCGTCGCGCTCTTCGACCAGATCTTCTCAAGAGGACAATTCGTCCGGGCCCTGCCGGAACTCCTCGGCTCGCCTCGGCCCTAGCGCAGGCCGAATTGACTTCGGCCGGAGGCGCGCAGCCTGGCCTTGGGCCACGCGGGGGTTTGGGGGGCTGAGCACTTTGCGGCCCCCCAACTCCTAAGACGGCTTGCGGGGCTCTCCCAACAGAACGAAGAATTCGACCTGGACCTTCTCATCGTCCTCGGCGGAGAGTTCCCGCTCGACCGCCGCCGAATCGAACGTGGTGATGGCCTCGATGAAACTCTGGAGGTCGCTCTGGACCAGCACATCCGCCCGCGTCCAGACGACCGCGGCCGGCATCTTCACCTTGTCGAGAAAATCAGCGAACGCGTCTATGAAGGAGTCCCAGGTGTTTCCGAACCTCGGGGAGAATTCGAAAGCGGTGGCGGCGGCGGCGAGGAACGTGATCTTGTCCCTGGCCCGGTCCCCCTCGAGCATGTGGAGGGAGAAGCCGGCCCCTTTGAGCTTTTGCACCACCTCCGCCGCCTTCGCGGTTTCAACGACATGAATCGACCGTCCCCGAAGGCCCGGCAGCAGCTTCCCCAGATCCATCACTTTCTCTCACCTCAATCGCGGTGAGTCTAAACTCACCCACCTTGGGCGGGCGCATCCCGCGCCGGAGGAGCCTCGAATGTCCGAACCGAATGTCCTTCTCTCCATCGAAGGACCACTCGCCATTCTCACCGTCAATCGAAAGGAGAAGCGCAATGCGCTCGACCTCCGCACCGTCGAGGAGTTCCACGGCGCGCTCGCGGAGATCAGAAACGCCCGCTGCACCGTCTTCGTGGTGACCGGCGCGGGTGAGAAGTCCTTCGTCGCCGGGGCCGATATCAATGCGATCAAGGCCCGGAAGCGAAATGACGCGCTCGCCGGAATCAACTCCCGGCTCATGTCCGCGGTCGAGAACCACGACGCCATCGCGATCGCCGCGGTGAATGGCTACGCCATGGGAGGAGGCTGCGAACTCGCACTCGCCTGCGACCTCCGGATCGCTTCTGAAAACGCCACCTTCGGCTTGCCTGAGCCGACGCTCGGGATCATCCCCGCGGCGGGCGGCACGCAACGCCTTCCGCGCGTTGTCGGCCTGGGCCGGGCCAAGGAGATGATCCTCACGGGCGCCACCTGGGATGCCCGAAAGGCGCTCGACTTCGGCCTCGTGAGCCAGGTGGTTCCCCAATCCGAGCTGATGAGCGCAGCCCGGGCCATGGCGGGTCGGGTGATCTCCCTCGGACCGCTGGCGGTGCGGCTGGCGAAGCAGGCGCTCAACGCCTCGGCGAACATGCCGCTCCAAGCCGGGCTTGCCTTCGAATCGATGATCCAGGCGGTGACCTACGAGTCCTTGGACAAGTTCGAGGGGGCCTCCGCGTTCCTCGAGAAGCGGCCGCCCAAATTCACCGGCGACTAGGCTAGATTTTCCGCAACTGCACGAAAGCGATGCGGTGGTCGGCGGCCTTCTCGAGGATGAGTTGGGCGCGCTCCCGCGTGGGCAGGACATTCTCGTGAAGGTTGAGTCCGTTGATCTCGCGCCAGATCCGCCTCGCCTCGGCCACCGCGGCCTCATCGCTCAACGAGGCGTACTTGTGGAAGTACGAAGCGGGGTCGCGGAAGACGCTGGTGCGCAAGGAGAGAAACCGTTCGACGTACCAACGCTCGATGTCGCGTTCGTCCGCGTCGATGTACACCGAGAAGTCGAAGAAATCCGACACGAACGAGCGCGCCGGTTTTCCCGCCAGCTGCGCCGCGGTCTGCAGGACATTCAGCCCTTCCACGATCAGGATGTTCGGGGCGGTCACGGTCTGCACGCGATCGGGCAGGATGTCGTAGGCCACGTGCGAATAGAGCGGCGCCTCCACATGCGGCTCCCCTGACTTGACCGCGACCATGAACTCGATCAATCGCTTCACGTCGTAGCTCTCTGGGAACCCCTTGCGGCCCATGATGCCGCGTTCGATGAGCACCTTGTTCGGGAAGATGAAACCGTCCGTGGTCACGAGATCGACCTTGGGATGATCGGGCCAGCGCGCGAGCAGGGCCTGAAGAACGCGGGCGGTGGTGCTCTTCCCCACCGCCACGCTTCCGGCGAGGCCGATGATGAAGGGGACGTGGCCCGCGGTGTTTCCGAGGAAGGTATCCGTCACCACCCCCAGTTGCTGGGAGGCCGCGACGTAGAGGTTGAGGAGACGCGACAGCGGCAGATAGATATCGCGCACCTCGTCGAGATCCAGCCGCTCGTTCAGGCCGCGCAGCGCCTGGAGGTCTTGCTCATTCAGGGTGAGCGGCGTCTTGCCGCGCAGCGGCGCCCACTCGTCGCGGGTGAACGACAGATAACGCGAGAGATTCATCGTCGTCCTTTTTCATAGGCCTCGCTCACCCAACCCGGCGGATCGGGGGAGCCCGTGCGCGGGCGGCCCAGGGTCTGCTCCCAGTGGTGCATCCAGGAAATTCCCCAGCGTCCCACGTACTGGTCGGCCGACAAATAGGCCGGGTCCTCGATCGCGCGGGCTAACGGAACGAACTGGTAGCCCCGGCCCTTCAGCTTCTCGAACAGGCGTCCGCCGTGATCGGCGTTCAGTTCGTTTGCATGGAGGAGCAGGACGTGCCGGATCGGACGCCCGAAGAGCGATTGGCTGAGGCCCTCGCTGAACGTGAAGACGGCGTCCATGTACGTGAGGTAAGCGTCGGCGGTCTTCGCGGCCAGACCGGCATCGCCGGCCCGGAGCGCAGCCGCGTAGACCGCGGCGAAGATGTAGTCGTCGTTGTCGATGGTCACGGGGGCCACGGTGTAGCCCCGCTTGAGCAGCCACCCCTCGAACGCCTGGCGCTTTTGAAGGTCGAGGCCGACCTGGAGGAATGGGTGCCGGAAATACCTCAGCCTTCGGCCGCTCGCGCCGAGCAGGGTCGAAGTCACCGGCTCACCGCGCACCACGTCCGCCTGGAACGCCTCGATCTCGAGGTCGTTGAGGCTGCGGTGTGAATAGGTGTGGTTCCCCAGTTCGAACCCCGCGGCCAACCACTTCGCGAGCAAGGCGATCCGCGCCGACTGGCCGTCGAGTCCCTCGCCCGCCACCGTGAGCTTGCCTTCGTTCACGAAACCAACCACCGGCACGGTGTGCGTGGTGAAGTTGGCAAGCAGCCGATCTGTGAACGTCGCGAGCGAGGCCGGATCGCCCCGCGCGACGCTCACCGCCGGCAGGTCGTCGAAGGTCACCGCGATCTCGCGCGGCGGCGGCGCCCCGGGCGATTGTGCGCGAACTCGCTTCTCCTCGACCGACGCCAGACCGATCGCAAGAGCGGCGGCCACGCGAAGGAGAAGCGTCCATAGAGAAGTGGCCTTCACTCGGATCGTCCCGGAAGGAGGACGGTCGGAGCCAGCGTCGGAGGCTTCCGATGTTTCGTGGCCTGCTCGAAGGCGTAGGCGTATCGGATCAACGCCGCTTCCGACCATGCCGGTCCGATGAGAGTCATGCCCACGGGAAGGCCCGAAATAAATCCCGCGGGGACCGTGATCGCGGGGTATCCCGCTACCGCGGGCGGCTGCGAACTCGAGACGCCGCCGAACGAGTCGCCATTCACGAGGTCGATCAGCCAGGCGGGCCCGCCGGTCGGAGCGAGGATCGCATCCAGCCGGTCTTTCGCGATCGCTTTGTCGATGCCGTCCTCACGCGACGCTTTCAGGTTCTTCGCGAGGGCGTCGCGATACTCCTTCGCATCAAGGCCGCCTTTCTTCTGGGCCTGATGAAAGATCTCCTGGCCGAAGTAGGGCATCGAGGCCGCTTTGTTCTCTTCGTTGAAGCGGATCAGATCGCCGAGGTTCCGGATGCCGAGACCTGGATCCAGCGTCGCGAGGAATGCATTCAGGCCCGCCTTGAACTCATAGAGAAGCACTTCGAACTCGCTGTCGGCATACTCCTGGCCGGGCGACAACTCGCAGTCATCGATCACGACCGCGCCCGCGTCCTTCATCGCGGCGATGGCGTCTTCCATCACCCGGTCCACCCGCGCGTCGCGTCCGAGGAACTTGCGGCCGATCCCGATCCGCGCGCCGCGCAGCCCGCCCTTGTCGAGGAACGTGGTGTAGTCCAAAGGCGCCCGGCTCGAGTGGAGCGCGGTGGCCCGGTCGCCTGGATCAACCCCAGCGAGAGCGGTCAAAACCGCGGCGGCGTCGGCGACCGTCCGGGTCATCGGCCCCGCGGTGTCCTGGGAATGCGCGATGGGAATGATCCCGGAGCGGCTCACGAGGCCCAGGGTCGGTTTGATCCCGACGACGCCATTGCCTGACGAGGGGCAGACGATGGACCCGTCGGTCTCGGTGCCAATCGCGGCCGCGCAGAGGTTCGCGGAAACCGCGACGCCCGATCCTGAACTCGAGCCGCAGGGGTTCCGGTCGAGCGCATATGGATTCCGACACTGGCCGCCGCGGCCGCTCCATCCGCTGCTGCTCTTCGTGGAGCGGAAGTTCGCCCATTCCGAAAGGTTCGCCTTTCCGAGGATCACCGCACCCGCGACTCGCAGTCGCTCGACCACGAACGCATCCTTCTTCGCGACGTGGCGGGCGAGCGCCAGCGAACCGGCGCTCGTCACCATAAGGTCCGCGGTTTCGATGTTGTCCTTGACCAGGATGGGAATGCCGTGAAGCGGGCCCCGAGTGCGCCCGGAGCGGCGTTCGGCGTCGAGTGCGGCCGCGAGCTTGAGCGCGTCCGGGTTCGTCTCGATCACGCTCGAAAGACCCTCGGGGTCGCGGTCGACCGAGGCAATCCGGTCCAGGTACGCTCTCGTCAGGTCCGAGGATGTGAGGTCACCCGCGGCCATTCGTCCACCGAGGTCCGACAGACTCGCCTCGGCGTGCTCGAACGTCGCAGCCGCAGGTCGCGGGGAGGACACCGCCGGCTGCGCGGGAGAAGCGACTGCGCGCGACGGTTGAATGGCCGCCGCCACGCCGAGCTTCAGAAATTCACGCCGCGCGGTCACCTATTTCCCCGTCGCCATTGCGCGCTTCAGGGCTTCAATCGTCTGGTCCACACGCCGCTCCACGATCCGCCGTGCGTTGGCCTGGGTCGTCGAAAGAGGGGACAGCTTGACGCCGTTGATCGAGTCGTTGCCCTTGGCCACGCGTTGGGGCAGCCGGATCGACACCGGATCCACCAGCGCCATGATCGCGCTGATGGCGTAGTCGTCGTGCAGGCCCTCGTCGATCTGCCTGATCCCCATCGTTTTCTCGATCCACTCGTGGAGAAACGCATACTGGTAGAACTCGGGGACGTAGTAGATCCGGTTCGAACCTCCCGCGGCGGACCATTTTGCGTTGAGCGACTCCGCGACCTTCTTCATGCCCGCCTGATTGCCGCCGGAATCTCCAATGAAGACGATGGTCCGGAAGCCCGTGCTCTTGAGCGAGGACGCCACGTCGGTGAGCAGCGCCTCGAACGTGGCGGCGCTGAGACTGATCGTTCCGGGGTACCTCATGTGTCCGGAGGGCGGATCGATTTCACCCTCCGGGACGAACTGGATGATGGACGAGACGAGGGCGTTGCCGAGCCGACGGGCGAAGACGTCCGTGGTCGCGCGAAGCACGATGTTGTGTTTGGCCGTGACGAGGTAGGGCCCATTCTGTTCGAGGCCACCCGTAGCCACGATCACGGTGTCCTTCCCCCCTTTCATGGCATCGCGAATCTCCATCCACGTCATCTCCTCCATGAACACGGTGTCCACGCCGTCGATGGGCCGGGGGGCGAGTGGATCCGGTGAACCGGCGGTGGCGCTGGCCCCCGGAGCGGGTGGGCGGGGCGCGGGCGAGGCCGTCTGGGCCAGGGCCTGTGCGCTGAGGAAGACGGCGCCAGCGGCCAGGATCGAGGTAACGGTCTTCATTCGGTGGCGGATCTCCAGGATTGGGGCTCGATAGCGACGGCGAAGCAAAGGCAGGGGATCTTAGCCCGTCGATCACCGCCCGCGGGAAAGAAGTCACGGGCACGTGGGGGCCAGCTGCCGGGCGGTATATGGTCGCGCTCCGATGAGATTCACGCCGCTGACTTTCGCCCTCCTTCTTTGTTTTGGCCGCGGCGTCGAGGCCCAGGACCAAAGCCCCTGGAAACGGAAGTTCGAGAACACCTTCGCCTTCGTCTTGAACCCGCTGGGCATCCAGGATGCCGTTGACGTCTCGTGGACGCGCTCGATCACGAAGAGTCAGAGCCTGATCGTCAAGGATGCCCACGTGGCGATGGGCGTCTCGAGCAAGCTCACACCCGCGTTTGAGCGCCTCGGCGCGTGGTTCGAGTACGCACCCTTGTCGATCCTGGATCTGCGGGTCGGGGTCGAACCCGTCTACTACTTCGGAACCTACAAGGCCTTCCTGCCCTTCGATCGGGTTGATGCGCGGTTCGACGACGACGTAATCGAGTCCCGCGTCGACAAGGCGAAGGCGGGTTTCGCAGGACGCGTCTACCTCTCCCCCACGCTCAAGGCCCGGGCGGGCGCCTGGGTGGCCCGTGTGAAGACGGAGGTCTCCTGGTGGAAGTCACAGCAGAAGGGCGAACCCTTCTTCTACGAGCCCGCCTGGGACACCTTGATCGGCTCCTCCGGGTCACGCGTGGTGACCGTCGAGGCCCTCGCTCTGCGTGAGTTCAAGTTGGACGGAGACAAGACGCTGCTCGTGGGCCCCGTTTACGACCTCACGACGGTCAGCGACGCGCGCGTGAACCGGAAGCAGGACATAGGCGTGTTCGCAGTCTGGTCGAAAGCCGGAAAGTTCCACGCCCTCAAGGACCCGACGATCGCGCTCAAGATCTTCTACTTCCTGGAAGACCCATGGCGCCGCCACGAGCCCGCGGCGCAACTGGCGTTCGTCTTCGGTTTGTAGCTTCGCGGGTTTGTCGCCTAGAAAACCGAAACCTTCAGGTACTACTTCGGGTTTGCCTTGAGGTCGGCGAGGAGGTTCTTCATCTCGAGGGAAGTTGCGTTCACGCTCTCGAGCGTCTTGTTGAGGTTCGTGTAGAGCACGTCGTCCGTCGACATTTTGCCGAGTGTTCCCTCGCCGCGCTGGATGCGACCGAGCACGACATCCAGGGCCTTGGTCGAGTTCTCGACCGTGTTCGCGGTCCGTTCCGCCGAGGCGCTCAGGGTGTCGAGGCGTTTCATCGCCTTGTCGATCTCCTCGCGCGACGTCGCCTTCTCCACGTTCTGCGAGGCCGCCCGCATCGAGGTCGTGAGCGTCTTCAGTTCCTTCTGCTGCTCGATGGCGATGGAGGAGAGTCGCTTCAGGAGCTGATCGAGTTCCCGAACACTTGCGTGGGTGTCCTTCACCATGGTTTCGGACAAAAGTTCCTGGACCCGGGTCAGCGTCTTCTTGCCCTGGGTCGCGATGTCGTCGGCCTGTTGCTGAATACTCGGAGGGACCGCGCCCTCGAGCACACTGCCCTCTTGCGCCATCTCCGTCCCGTTGCCGGGGATCACCCGTGCGACCATTCCGCCGAGCAGACCGGCGCTCACGAGTTCGACCCGCGAGTTCGTGGGGATCGTGTCGTACTCCCCTTCGATCTCCAGCGATAGCGTGACCCCAGACTCGCCGATGACGAACCTCAGGACCCGGCCGATGCCCACGCCGAGCATCTGCACGGGGTCGCCCCTGCGCACGCCGCTCGCGTCCTTGACCGTGCTGGTGACGATGTACCTCCCACGGAACATGGCCGCGTCGGTCAGGGTGAAGAGCAGAAACAAGGTGACCAAGGTGCCCAGGATAACGAAGAGACCCACCCACAGTTCCTGATGTTTTCCGCGTGCAGGCGGCGCCACTACGGCGGCTTTTTCACTCATGCTCATACTCCAATCGATACCGCGTGCGCGGATCCGGGTTCATTGTCGTCGTCGTCGCTCGTCTCGTGCTCGATCAGCTTTAGCGCGGCGCGGGCCGCGGCCTGGCGGTCGGCGAAAGCCATCACCAGAGGATCATCACTCTTGCGGAACTCCTCCGGGCCTCCGATGAAGCGGAGTTTCCCGTTGTCGAGGAGGGCGACCCGGTGGGACATCTCGAGCGCGCCTTCGATGTCATGGGTCACCACGATAGAGGTCACCTTCGTGCGCTCGGCGATCGACATGATCAGTCGGTTGACCGTCGCCGCGTTCACGGGGTCAAGACCGGTGACGGGCTCGTCATACAGGATGATGCGGGGCTCCCCCACGATGGCTCGCGCGAGACCCACGCGTTTTCTCATGCCTCCCGAGAGTTCCGCCGGGAGCTTTGAAAGCACCTTGCGGGGATCGAGGTTTACGTTTTCGAGCGAGGTGGCGATGCGCTCGAGCATGACCTTCTTGTCGAGGCTCTTGATCGTCTCGGGGTCGAGGCCCATCGCCACGTTGTCGTAGATGTTGAGCGAATCGAAGAGCGCCGCGTACTGGAATACGTATCGCACGGTCCGCCGCAGATCGCGAATGCCGGTTCGCGACGAGTGATAGACGCTCTCTCCGTCGATCTTCACGTCACCCCGATCGGGGGTGATGAGCCCGATGGTGGTCTTCAGGAGGACGCTTTTCCCCGTCCCCGAGGTTCCGAGGATCGAGAGCGTCTCCCCCCGCGCCACGGTGAGGCTCACGCCCGAAAGAACGGGCGTGTCGAAACGCTTGTGGACGTCCTCGTACGCGATCATCACATCTTCGGCCATGGTCGCGTTCTAGTTCAGGAAGAGCGGCGGGAAGGTCGCATCGACGACCAGGACCGAGATGATCATGAAGACCACCGAGGTTGTCGTGTTGCGGCCCACACCCTCAGCGCCGCCATGGGTGATGAGGCCCATGTGGACCGAGATGATCGGGATGATGAAGCCGAAGACGAAAGCTTTCGTGAGGGAGTAGAAGAGGTCCCACGAGTGCCAATAGAGGCGGGCGCCGTAGAGGAATCCTTCGGGCCCAAGGCCCATGGTGGCCTGCGCCGAGAGCAAGCCGGTCAAGACACCCACCGCGTTCGCCACACCCACGAGAATCGGAGTGACCACCATGCTCGCGATCACCCGGGGCGCAGCGAGGTAGGGAACAGGATCCCGACCGAGTGACACCAGGGCGTCCACCTGCTCCGAAACCGCCATCGTGCCGATCTCGGCGGTAATCCGCGCGCCCACCCGACCGATCAGAACAAAGGCGGTCATGACCGGTCCAAGCTCCAGAACCACGCTCGATGCGACCACGCTGCCGAGCACATAGAGCGGGACCGAGGAGGAGAACTGGTAGCCGCCTTGCTGGGATGTGACGATGCCGGACAGCACGGCGGTCACGAGGACCAGGGGCAGACTGCCGATGCCCTGCTCGTAGGCCTGCGCGAAAATCATTTTTATCGACACGCCGCCCTGGAGGACCGCCATCACGACGCGCACCGTCAGCTGGCTGATCTGGCCGACGTGGCGGGCGAAGCCCATGCAGCCCCGACCGAAGCCGGCGAGCAGGGACTTGGGGAGGGAGAGTATCGAAGTCAAAGCGGCCTTGTATTTTGCCTTCCCGCCACGCATTGGCGGAAATCAGGGCAAGGAACTATCGCGCCGGACCCTGCTTGATGACGAGCAATCGGGTGGCGTGGGGATGGAGGAACTCGATGCCGCGCGGGGTCAGGATCGCGTCGTCCTCGATGGGCACACGAAGCTTCGCGCCGTCCCACTCCGGGATCGGGGTGTAGGCGAAGAACTCCACGGAAACCATGTTGGTGGGCTTGAGTTCGTAGGTCAGGCGCTTGGGATTGAAGAACGCCATCGACGGTCCGGCTCCGTGGCCCGTGTTGCCCACCGAGTGCATCCCGACCATCACATCGGTGGTATCGCCGCCATAGGGTTGGTTGAAGGTCGTCATCACGGCGAAACCTTCGGCCGCAATGGCTTTCTCCACCGTCTTCAACATGGAGGCGGCGGTGCCGACGGGCTTCGCCGTTCGTTTGATCACTTCGCGAACCTTCATGGCCTGGGCGTATGCGTTTAAGTGCCCCTTGGGAGGAGCCGTTTCGCCCGGCTTGAGGACGTAGGCCTGGCGCTTCACGTCCGTGCAGAAGTTCATGAGGCACACGCCCCAGTCGATCGACACGAAATCGCCGCCCTGGATGATCCGATCGTTCGAGAGTCCTTCGTTCCCCTTCGGTCCCGTGATGTACACGGACGGCATGTCGAACGAGGAGCCGAAACCGCGGCGCAGGAGTTCTTCCTGCATCCACCACGCGACCTCGGCAAGTGTGGTCTGCCCCGGTGTGACGATCTCATTCGAGAGCGCGCGCTCGGCCAGTTCCACCGAATGCTGCGCGGCTTCCGAAAACGCGGCGACCTCGAGGGCCACCCGGCGCGACCTGAAGTCTGAAACCAGCTTCTCGGCGGACACGAAGCGCGAGACGTAAGGCTCCCCCAGCGCCTTCGAGATCTTGAGGAAGCTCGAGTGCGAGAGTCCGTCCGCGGCGCCGATCTCCTCGGCGTAGTTGAGAGCGATCCGCTTCGGATTGCGCTCCTTGACGAAGGCGAGCAGGTCCGGGCCGGTCACGATGTCATAGACGCCGCATTGTTCGAGCATGTATCCGGTAATGCCGAGGGCCGCCCGCTCGATACGAGAACCGCCGCGGTCCGTGAAGACGTAGTAGCCGAGAAGCGAGGAGGGATATCCACGCCCGAGATCCTCGTAAAGCGGATCGTAGGCCTGTTCCTGCAGGGTCACGATCCACATGTCGACGCCGTTTTCCCGCATGGCCTCGGGCAACACGTAGTTGAATTTGTCCGAGCGGATCTGGCAGCCCATCTGGAAACGCCGGAGCGCCTCCTGCCGTGCCGGCGCTTGCGCTTCGGCCGGCCCCGAAACCGCGCCAAGGACAACGCAAAGGACGATCAGGGTCAGGCGTTTCATCGATCGCTCCATCAGAACAATGGCGAGACTAGACGACTCGCACTTCAAGGTCGTAGGCATGGGCCTTCGTGATCTCGGCCATGACGAACTCACCGCGGCCGGGCGGATTCTCACCCGGATCCGATATGAGGACGCTCCCATCTATCTCGGGGGCCTGCGACGCGAGCCGGCCCGCGAGCAGTAGATCGGTATCCGGATGAGGCCCCTCCACGAGCACCTCCACCCGGCTGCCGACCCGCGCCTTGTTCCGGCGCAACGAAATCCGTTTCTGGATCCGCATCAGTTCGCTCTGGCGCGCCTTCTTCACCTTCGCGGGGACCCGTCCGTCGAGATCGAACGCGGCGGTGCCGTCCTCATCGGAGTACGTGAAGACGCCGAGATGATCGAACTCGGCCTGCTCGACGAATGTGGTGAGCTGCTTGAAATCGTCGTCGGTTTCTCCCGGGAAGCCCACGATGAAGGTGGTGCGGAAGGCCACACCCGGGACTCGATCCCGCACCCGCTCGACCATGCCGAGGAGATTCCCCTTTCCCGTGGGCCGCTTCATCCGCTTGAGGACCGACTCGCTGGCATGCTGGAGCGGCATGTCCACGTACTTCACGACCCGCTCTTCGCTCGCGATCGCCTCGAGGATCTCGTCCGTGACCGTGGCCGGGTACGCATACATGACGCGGATCCACCGCACACCCTCGATGGCGCCGAGTCGACGCAGAAGAGGAGCCAGGGCTCCCCTTTGCCCGAGGTCGAGGCCGTAACGCGTCGAGTCCTGGGCCACCAGGACAATCTCCTTCACGCCCGCGGCGGCGAGACGTCGCACCTCGGTCTCGACGTCTTCGGGCCGACGCGACCGGTGGAGGCCACGCAGAGTGGGGATGATGCAGAACGTACAGGTGTAGTCGCAGCCCTCGGAGATCTTCACGAACGCCGTGTGCGACCCGGTGGACTGAAGTCGCGGCGAATCCGCGTCGTAGATCCACTCCGGACGTCTGACCGACCGGTCGACCACGGTGGACGTCCCCTCGACCGCGGACACGATCTCGGGAATCTGACCCGTCCCAAGCGTGGCGTCGATCTCCGGAATTTCGCGGCGCAGGTCCGCGTCATGGCGCTCGGCCAGACAACCGGTCACCACAAGACGCTTCGAAGGGCCGCCCGGGACCCCGGATTTGAGCTTCGCCATCTCGAGGATGGTGTCGATCGATTCCCTCTTCGCCCGGTCGATGAAGGCGCAGGTGTTGACGACGATCACGTCGGCCAAGGCGACATCGGTCGCGATCTCATGGCCGCGCCGCTTCAGCGTTCCGAGCATGACCTCGGAATCAACGAGATTCTTCGGGCATCCCAGGCTCACGAAACCCACGCGCTTTACATCCGCGGGAGCGAGATTCGCCTCGTTCCGACCGAGGGAAATGGGCTGCCAGAGCGCACCTGCTGTCTGATTATCGTCGGCCACACGGCATTCTAGCGAAGGCCGCGCAAAGGGCCGAATGCCGGTTCGGGCTTGGGATATCCTGCTCGGCACCGCAACGAATACCGAATCCTGGGGGAATGCGCATGGGCGAACGATCGATCAAGGCGGGCCTGGTGAGGAATGCCGCGGTGAACTTCGGCCTGGTCCTGACCATGGGCGCCGCGGTCTTCTTCTTCGTCTCCCTGTTCGGGGCGCGGCAGGACGAGACGGTCACTGCGCTGCGCCGCTTGCGTGCGATCTCGGACACCATGTCGGCCCTCCAGACCCTGAACGTGCCCGGCAACGACGTGCTCGAGGATTGGGATGCCGACCGCGCCGAAGCCGCGTTTGCATCCGCCCAGACGGATTTCGCCCGCGCCGACACGGCGGCCGCGCTTACCTTCTCCACCGACCCGGCCCTTCTCGGCCGATACGCGGAGGCCAAGCAGGCCCTTCCCACGATGATCGAGAAGACGCGCGCGGTCTTAGACGCAGCGCGGCGCCGCAACGCCGCACTGGCCGCGCGAGATACCCGGCTTCTCCAGCTTGCAACGAATGAGGCCGGGGCGGCGATGGCCCGGATGGATCAGGCCTTCACGCGCGTGAACACCGGTCTGCGCGCGATGCAGCAGGAGGGTTCGGTCGACGCCGAAGCGGGCCTCACGGACGGGGCCGCCGCTCTCTCAAGCGCCCGCTACATCGCGGCCGCCCTGGTCGTCCTCATCGCCATCGTTTCGTTCTACCGGGCCCGCCTCCTGATTTCCCAGATCGCGACGCCGCTCACGCGGGTCACGGAGGTTCTCCGATCCGTTTCCCAAGGCGACTTCGACCGGAAGCTTCCCGCCCACGATTCTGAGGACGAAGTCGGCCAGCTGCATCGCGTCTGCGAGGGCCTGCTCGGGTTTCTCCAGGGAGTCGAAGCCGGCGCTCATCGCATGGCGAACGGCGATTTGACCGAGCGTATGCAACCTCGCTCGGACCGGGACCGATTGAGCCGAGCCTGGAACGAGATGGCGGAACGGCTCACGACCACCTTCGGCGAATTGCGGTCCGCCGCCCAGTCCCTGAGTCTGGCCGCCTCGCATCTCGCCTCATCGTCGAACTCGGTCTCGCACGGTACGGCGCAGCAGGCCGCTTCGGTGGAGGAGAGCACCGCGAGTCTCGAACAGATGAGCGCCTCGATCACCCAGAACGCGGAAAGCAGCCGCCAGCTCGAGGCCATGGCCCTCCACGGCGCCACCCAGGCCGAGGAGTCGGCGACCGCGGTGGACAAGACGGTGGACGCGATGCGCACCATCGCGGAACGGATCTCGATCATCCAGGACATCGCCTATCAGACCAACCTGCTCGCCCTAAACGCCGCCATCGAAGCCGCCCGGGCGGGCGAGCACGGTCGGGGCTTCGCGGTGGTGGCGGGTGAGATTCGACGCCTGGCCGAGCGAAGCCAGAACGCGGCGCGCCAGATTTCCGATCTCACCGGCAAGAGCCTCGGCATCGCCGCACAATCCAGCATGAAGCTCGCTTCCCTTGCCCCCTCGATCCGCCGGACCGCGGACGTGGTCCAGGAGGTTGCGGCCGCCTCCGCCGAGCAGTCGAGCGGTGTCTCTCAGCTGAACAAAGCCATGGCCCAGGTCGACCACGTGACCCAGTCGAACGCCTCCGCGGCGGAGGAATTGGCGTCCACCGCCGAAGAACTCATGAGACACGCCGACGACCTCGAGAGAAAGATCACGTTCTTCAGGCTCGCCGCCGCCCCGACTTCTGCGGTCGAAGGAGCCGCTTAGAGCGCAAACCCCTCACTGCCCGACCGAGCGTCACCTCAACTATCATCAGGGTCCAGCCCCAAAACCGCTTCCTTTCTACGCCTCACCGGAAACACGCCTCCCATGTCAAAAAAGACTCTCCTGGTCGTCGACGACTCGCCCACGGCATTGATGATGAATACGATGCTCCTGGGACGTCAGCCTTACAACATCGTCTCGGCCAAGGATGGCCAGGAGGCGGTCGACAAGGCCATTGCCTCCCCGCCCGACCTCGTGGTCATGGACGTGATGATGCCCCGGATGAACGGTATCGAGGCGTGCCGGGCGCTGCGCCAGCACGAGGCGACCCGCCTGATCCCGGTCATCCTCATCACCACGCGGGGCGAGGAGGAATACGTCGCCCAGGGCTTCGCCGCCGGCTGCAACGACTACGTCACCAAACCCGTGAACGCGACCGAACTCGTCGCCAAAGTTCGCGCCCTTTTGGGAGAGTAGGCCGAAATGACGCCTCCCAACAAGAGCTCCTTCGTTCAGAAGCTCACCGCGTCCGCCCAGAAACACGCCGAGGAACTTTTCGAACAGAATGAGCGACTTAAGTCGCTCGTGGCTTCGCTCGAGGAGAAACAAACCCAGATTTCCGAGGAACTGTCGAGCCTGCGTGAGGAGCGCGACGCCCTTCGGGCCGAACGCGGAAAACTCAAGCATGTCCTCGACGAGGCCCTCGCCCAGAATCGTCGCGACATCGAACGCTCCGCCCTGGTCGAGCAGCAGTGCACGAGCCTCGCGAACCTCTATGTCGCGACCTTCAAGCTCCATGGCTCGCTCGAGCGGGCCGACGTGCTCGCCGCCATCAGCGAGATCGTCGTGAACCTCGTGGGTTGCGAGAACTTCGGCGTGTTCGAGCGATCGGGCGACGCCCTCAGACTGATCGGCGAGTTTCCCTCGCATCCTTGCGCCATCAAGGAGATTCCCGCGACCAGCGGTTTCGTGACCGACATCTTCAACACCAACGGCCCGTGGATCGGGGGGCCGCGATCCCCTCCCCCCCTCACCCGTCCCCCCGGAAGTGACCGCCGTCATCCCCCTGCGCCTGCGCTCGGAACTGACGGGGGCGGTGGTTCTTTTCTCTCTGCTGCCGCAGAAAGGCGGGAGCTTCGGCGACGTGGACATAGAACTGATGGACCTCCTGACCGCACAT
>JANNJB010000011.1:0-1768 GCA_031405615.1 Vicinamibacteria bacterium
CGGCAGCAACGTGTTCCGCGGGTCGGTCTACGAGTTCTACCGCAACGATTCCCTGAACGCGAACTCGTTCTTCCGCAAGCAGAGCACCAACCCCGCGATCGCAGGCGCCCCCCCCAATCTCGACTATCACAACTTCGGCGCCACCTTCGGCGGGCCGATCAAGCAGGACAAACTTTTCTTCTTCGGTTCGTATGAACGGCGCAAGATCGAGCGGGCGCCGGGGTCTCTCACCGCCAACACCATCGACCCGCGCTGGCTCACCGATCCAACGAACGCGAACTACGTCGAGCCGTCCCTGCGCGACGCGAATGCCGTCCGCCTCCACTCCGCGTGGCCCGCGCCCAACACCGGGACGAGCCAGTACCAGTCCACCGCCGCCAACAAACAGGACACCACGCAGTATGTGGGTCGCGTCGACTATTACCTCAACTCCAAGTGGCGTCTGATGGGTCGCTACACCTACGACCTGTCGGAAACCACCGAACCGGGCGGCCTCTTCTTCAACACCGCCATCCCCGATATCGCGACAACACTCACCGACGTCCCCGGCCAGGTGGCGGTGGCGCAGATCACCACCACCATCAATCCCAACACACTGAATGAGTTCTCCTTCCAGTTCTCTGGAAACGCGATCAAGTCGACGTACGGCAGCAACGTGAAGAACACCCGAGCGGCCTACGGCCTCACCATCCCGGAGATCTACCCCGAAAACCGCGAGGGCCTGGTGCCCACGGTCGCGATCACCGGCCTTGCGAGCATCGGCGCCCCGCAGCTCTTCGACAACAAGTACCGCAACTACACCCTCGGGAACAACCTCTCCCATCACCGTGGCAATCACAGCTTCAAGGGCGGCTTCCTCTTCGCCTGGGAAGTGAAGGATGAACTCTCGGGCAGCGGCACTCAGGGCAGCTTCAACTTCGGCGCAGCGGGCGGGCGCACCGCGTTTCAGAACTTCCTCACCGGAAACCGCGATGGGGCCTGCGGATCGACCTGCACCTACAACGAGCCGACCATCGAAATCGCGTCGCAGATCCGTTTCGCGCGCTATGAGTTCTACATCCAGGACTCCTGGAAGGTTCGTCCCAACGTCACGCTGGACCTGGGCGTGCGCTACTCGCTCCAGCCCCCGGTCAAGGACGAGAACGACATCCTGACGAACTTCAGCCCCGCCCTGTTCAACCGGGCGAATGCGCCGCGCTTCTCGAGCGCCACCGCGACCACCCTTCTCGTGGGTTCGGGCAATTTCGCCAACGGGATCGTGATCGCTTCGCAGAATTCGCCGCACGGACGAGGCATCTACGCGACGGACCGGAACAACATCATGCCCCGCGTCGGCTTTTCCTGGGACAGGGGCGGCGAGGGATCCATGGTCCTGCGCGGCGGCTACGGCGTTTACTACGACCAGGCCCTGGTCGGCATCTTCCTTCAGAACGCTTTCGTGAACCCGCCCTTCGTGGCGAATCCTCAGGTCCTGAACGCGCAGCTCTCGAATCCCGGCGCGGGCACCACCGCCACCACGGTGGCGCCTTCGGCGCTCATCGCCTCGAGCGATCCCTTCATCACGCCGCGGACCCAGCAGTGGAACCTCGGCGTGCAGCGCAAGCTCTACTCGAAAGGCGTGATCGACATCGGATACGCCGGTTCCGCGGGCGACAACCTCATCCAGCCGGTCGACATCAACGCTCCGCTGCCCGCGGACGTCGTGGCCACGGGCAGCGTCATCAACACCGCGCGGCCCTACCCTGGATACGCGGGCATCAACTTCCGG
>JANNJB010000012.1:0-11309 GCA_031405615.1 Vicinamibacteria bacterium
CGCCTTCCGAGCATCATGCGGCGTGTCGCCGTCGTAAGTGAAGGTGGCGATGTCCTCGCCAAGCGCCTCGATGGTCGCGTAAAGCTCGGCGAGCTGATCCTGAGCCAGCGCCTTGGTGGGGAAGAGGTATAGCGCCCGCGTGTCGGTGTCCTTGATGATGGCGTCAAGGATGGGCAGGTTGTAGCAAAGCGTCTTCCCCGAGGCCGTGGGTGTCGTCACCACGAAACTCTTCCCGGCTTTGGCCAGGTCATAAGCCGCCCGCTGGTGCGTGTAGAGCTGATCCAGCCCCCTCCCACGCAAATACTCGACAAGCTTGGGAGCCAGATCGGGAGGCAGCGGCGCAAAGCTCCCGGAGGTGGCGGGGTAGTACCGAAGTGCCACGACCACGGGGTCGGTGGCCAGGCTCTTTTCGATCTCAAGCCCCTTGAGGATCGAAATCAGCCCCCCAGTACCCCCGACCCGCGCCAGAGGGGTTGATTCCGAACCCGAACCCGAACCCGATCCCGAATCCGAGCCCGGCCGGTCGCCAATGGTTTTCACAGGGAGAGATTCTTCCATAGCGCCATGTTCGTACGATGGCAGGTCGTTTGGGGTCCGACGCAGCGAAACGAATCTCCGATCCCGAGCCCGAACCCGCCCATTACCGTGTCGCGGTGGGGAATTGCCGGAACAACGGGATTACCAGGGCAGACGTCGCGGATAGACGTCGCGGATGTTGCTGGGACAGCCTGGTGGCGTTAGCATCTGCGGGCGTCACAGGAGCATCAATGGCCGACATTGCCGATCGAATCACCGTGAATCCCCTGCAGTGTGGGGGCCGACCCTGTGTCCGCGGCATGCGCATTCGAGTGGTCGATGTCCTCGATCTGATGGCTGCTGGACTCTCGCCCGAGCAGGTTGTGGGAGAGCTCCCGGATCTTGAGCTTGAGGACATCGCGGCCTGCCTGCGCTTCGCGAGCAGTCGTCTCGGTCACCCAATCCTCGCAGCTTGAAGATTTGGGTTGACGCTCAGCTTTCCCCCGCCCTGGCCCGTTGGCTCTCGCTGTCCCTGCGGGTAGAGGCAGCGGCGTTGAGGGACCTCGGATTACGCGACGAGCATGACTCGCGGATCTTCTTCGCAGCCAGGGAAGCCGGAGCCATTGTAATGACGAAGGACCGGGACTTCGCGGACCTTGTTCAGATTCACGGGGCTCCGCCGCAGGTTGTTTGGCTTACCTGCGGAAACACCTCGAACGTCCACTTGCAGAGGGTTCTGACTGAAGCCTGGCCGGCAGCCCAAGGATTGTTGCGAGATGGAGAGCGACTCGTCGAGATCGGTGGTTGAACGCTCAGGTCGCTCGCCGAACGTCTACGCGAGTTCCAGAGCGTTCGTCGAAACGACACCCAGCACCGACCCCTCGCGCAGCCCCCGCTCGATCTCGCGACGCTTCAGCGGCAGATACCCCCCGCGATACCCGCGGATCACACCCTCCGACCCAGGCTTGCTCTCGAACATGTCCTTGAGGTACGTGACCAGCACCTCGGTAGCCAGACGCGAAGGCGCGAAGACGATGGTCTGAAGCCCCCTCTCCAGGAACCGAGAAGCGATTGGGACTTCGGTCGGTCGGCGGGCGGCAATATGATGCATCACGTCTTCCCCCTCGCGAAGGAGCCGGCTTGAGCCCTGTCATTCTGTTTGGAGTCGTTGCCATCAACCTGGCGCTTGTCGCCTACACTGTGGGCATCATCGCCGCGCACCGGCGTCGGCGTGCGACTGCCCTTGTGCTCGGCGGGTTCGCGGTTGCGGTGGCGCTCGACGTGTTTGCCACCGGCTGCATGGTGGCGGGCAGCAGCAAGTCGTGGTTCACGCCCCACGGAGTCGTGGGCTACACCGCGCTCCTGGTGATGGTCGTGGCGGTCTCGCGGTTGTGGGCGTTGAGTCGGAAAGGCCCCGACGCGGAGATCCCCGCGAAATTGTATGGCTTTCTGCGCGGCGCCTATGTCCTGTGGCTGACCGCCTATGGGGTCGGCGTCGCTTTGGCGGCGTCGCGCTGAAGCCGCCACGTCACCCGGCCGGGCTTTGCTCGATAACCGGGAGGCGGATCTAGCTGCGACGCTTCTTGAGCCCAGCGGTGTTCGCGGCCGCCGCGGCCTTCACGAGCACCTTGAAGGCTCGTTCGTCAACCTTGTCGCCTTCGCGAATGTCGATCGCCCTTCGCGTGCCACCCTCGAGGCTGGCATTGAAAAGGTGTTTGGGATCGGGGAGGCTCGCGCCCTGAGCGAAGGTGAGCTTGACGTACTGTTTGTACGTCTCACCCGTGCAGACGATCCCTTCATGCGACCAGACGGGGACGCCGGCCATTCCGTTCGAGGGCTTTCTCCACTTTCGCTCCTCGATGATCCGGGGGTCGGCTTCGAGGATCAGGGCTCGCATCCGGGCCAGGGTTTCCTCGCGCCAGCCGGCAGCAATGGCTGCAGGTTTCGTGGTCTTCTTCATATTCGCTCCGGGCGAACTCTAGCCAAGCTGGCCGCCGAATGATGCTTCAGCAGGGAAACGCGTATTCCGGAATCCCGTCTGGTGAGTTTCGACCACGGCGGGCATCTCATCCTGGCGGTTGAACAGACGCGCATCAAGGGGTTGGTCGCCGAACACCTCAAGGCGACGGAGCCGCGCTAAGCGCTCTTTTCAGGTGCCGCCACCATGATGCTGAGTTCCAGGACCATTCCCAGCGCGGTGGTGACGGAGTCAAGGGAGAACACGATGTCGAGGATGGCGATCTGGGCAAGGACGGAGGCGTAGGAGAGGACACATAAGTGCCATAGCGAACAGACCCATCCGCATCCTGAATGTGACGCTGTTGGCATGCGGTGAAAAGCCGCGCAACCATTCACATTTCAGGAGCCCTCATGAAGAAGTCCTTGATCGCCGTGCCCTCTGTTCTCCTCGCGCTCGCACTGACCGCGGCGTCGCCGCTAAAGGCCGCCTCTCAAACCGAGAAGAGCCTTTACGAGCGTCTCGGTGGCGCGTTCGCCATCGCCGCCGTCATTGATCACTTCAGCGACGCGGTGGTGCGAAACCCGATCGTCGGAAAGACGTCAAAGAACCCCACCCTCAGGACCTGGCATACGAAGAACCTGGGCAGGTTGCCAGGGCTCAAGTTCATGCGAACCCTGTGGGTCTGCGCAGTCGCGGGAGGGCCGTTCAAATACACGCCAACCAAGCCGGGCTCGACGGAGTTTGGTCTTGAGGAGGCCCATCGAGACCTCAGGATTTCTCCGGCGGAGTTCGACGAGGTCGCCGCCGAACTCGGGCGTTCCCTCGACTTTGCGAAAGTGCCGGCGCGGGAGAAGGGCGAAGTTCTCGCTGCCTTTGCCGCGCACAAGGGCGAAGTGACGGCCGGCTACAAGGCAAAGTAATTGCAGGATTGAGCCCGCGGTCCTGACGCCGGTTGTCAGTGCCGCCCGCTCTTGACCGGGTTGTGCCACCCTCCTTTGGGCGAGACCACCCTGGTGGCGCCCTTCGGCCCCCAGGTCTTTCGATCGTAAGGGCGGACGGGAGTGTTCGCCTTCAACACCGGATCGACGATGCGCCACGCCTCTTCGACATAGTCCTGTCGTGCGAACAGCGTGGAGTCTCCCTTCATCGCGTCCGTCAGCACCCGTTCGTAGGCGGAGGGCTCGCCTTCGGTGGGGTAGCGGCAGGCCACCATCTCCACGGCTTCGCCGCGCGTCTGCTCATGAGGAGCCAGAACATTCATTCTGAGCGCGAACAGAATCTCGGGACTGATCCGGAGGTGCAGACAATTCGGTTCCAGATCGAGACCCGGACGCATCGTCTCCAGCTGACGGAGCCGGACCACCACCTCGGTGCACGTGACCGGCAGGCGCTTGCCGGCACGGAGGTAGAAGGAGACTCCCTTGAAACGCGGTGTATCAATCCGGAGACGCATGGCAGCGTAGGTCTCCACCCGGGACTTGCGCGAGACACCCTTCTCCTTGCGATATCCGCGAAACTGGCCGCGCACCAGGTCTTCCTTCCCGACTTTCCTGATGGCTTTGAGGACTTTCACCTTCTCATCGCGAAGCGATTCGCTGTCGCTGTCCCTGGGCGGTTCCATGACGAGGTTGGTCAGCACCTGGAACAGATGGTTCTGGATCACGTCGCGGATGGCGCCCGTCTCTTCGTAGAAGGCGCCGCGGCCCTCCACTCCGAAGTCTTCCGCAAGCGTGATCTGAACGCTTTCGATGTACTCGTGGTTCCAGATCGGCTGAAGGAACGTATTCGCGCCGCGGAAGAAGTGGAGGTTGTTCACGGACCGCTTCCCGAGAAAGTGGTCGATGCGGAAGATCGCCCTTTCGTCGAAGGTCTTGAGCAGGACCCGGTTCAATCGCCGAGCCGAAGCGAGGTCGCGCCCGAACGGCTTCTCGACCAGAACCCGCGCCCCCCTGGCGCAGCCGGAGGTTTGCAGGTGCTTCACCACCGTTTCAAACATCTGCGGCGGGATGGCCATGTAGTGCGCCGGCCGCCTGGACCTGCCAAGCTCCTTGCGCAGAGCGAGGAAGGTCTCGGGCGCCGAGTAGTCGACCCTCACATAACGCAGGAGAGCACAGAGCTTCTCGCATGCGCCTTTGTCCACATCGCCCGCCTTCTTCAGGCTGCTGCGAGCCCGAGCCCGCAGCCTCTCGGCCGTCCAGTTCGATCGGCCGACTCCGATCACCGGCACGTTCAGGTTGCCCCGCCTCGCCATGGCGTGCAGGGCCGGGAAGATCTTCTTGAACGCGAGGTCGCCGCTCGCGCCAAAGAACACCAAGGCGTCGGATTCGAGCGTGCTCATCGTCGAGCCCGAAGTCTCTTCCTCGTACCGTTGGCCGTCTGTATGTCAGCGCACGTAAGCTGAGCGGCCTCCGCCGCCCCGGGGCAGGAACTGCCCATGGGGTATCCTGCCCGCCGTGCCGGTTAGGAGACTCCTGCTGACCACGACGCTCCTGGTGACGCCGCTTGTGTCCGATTGCGCGCGCGTCTCCGGATCCACCGCGGCGGGAGACGATGCGGCGAGTGTCACCCGGCGCACCGTCGAGGATGTCTTCCTCCTCACCGGCGAGCTGGCCGCGGTCCGCTCGCACGAACTCACGGTGCCGCGCCTCGAGAGCGGGCGGGCCCAGCTCAAGTGGTTGATCGAGGATGGGGCCGAGGTCGAAGCGGGCGAGGCCGTGGCCGAGATCGACAACACTCAGGTGGCGCAGGCTCTCGAAGACCGGCGGCTGCGGCTCTCCCAGGCGCAGATTCAGATCGACGGCCGTGAATCCTCACTCGGGGCGGAAGCTTCGCAGAAGCGTTTCGACGTGGAACGCACGCAGACCGACGCGGAGAAGGCGCGGATCGAGGCCGCGGTGCCCGTCGAGCTGCGCTCGCGCAAGGAGTGGCACGAGAAGCAGCAGGCGTTGCGAAGGGCCGAGACCGATTCGCGGAAGGCGCAGCTCGCGATGCGTGCCTTCGAGGATTCTTCGAAGTCCGACGTCGAAGTCATGCGCATCGCGCGCGACAAGGCGGATCGTGAAGTAAAAGCGGCGGACGAGTCGCTCCAGCAGCTCTCGCTGGTGGCGCCCAAGAAGGGAATCGCCATCGTGGGCCGCTCCCAGCAGGAGGATCGCGCGCTCCAGGTCGGCGACAACGTGTGGCCGGGCATACGCGTGGTCTCGATCCCCGATCTCGACGCGATGGAGGTGATCGCCTTCCTTCCCGAAGTCGACGACGGCCGGGTGGCGGTGGGACAAGAGGTCCGGGTGTTCCTCGAGACCGACCTCGCCCGCAGCTTTCGCGGGAAGGTCGAAAAAGTGGCTTCGGTGGCCCAGGACGCTCGCTACGCGGGCGGCTTCCGGGTCCACGTGTCGCTCGACGACACCGATCCGGAAGCCATGAGGCCCGGCCTCTCGGCCCGTGTCGAAGTCGTGCGCCGCGTGTTCAAGGACGCGCTGCTCGTGCCCCGCAAGGCGCTGGTCCGCAAGGGCGCCGAGGTTCACGTTCGGCAGTCGGACGGCAGTTCGAAGGCGATCCGGATTGCGGCGTGCCTGCCCCTCGAGTGCGTGGTCGAGGCCGGGCTTTCGGAGGGCGATCGTGTCGCCCTTCGCTGAGCAGCTGTTCGACCGCGCGCGCCGCTCGAGCTGGCGCGTTCGCGCGGTGTCGCTCGGCGGCCTCGTTCTGATCGGAGCGGCCGCGGCCTCGGCGCGAGGTCCCTCCCCCGAAACCACGCGGGTGCTGCGCGGCGACCTCGCGATCGGGGTGGAGGTCGAGGGCGAGTTGACCGCGGTTCGCTCCACGGAGATCGGGCCTCCGGTGGTGCGCGAGATGTGGGAGTACAAGATCGCCTTCATGGCCCCCGAAAGCGCCACGATCAAAAAGGGGCAGCCGATCGTCGGGTTCGACGCCTCGAACCTTCAGCGGCAGCTCGAGGAGAAGCGCGCCGAGTACGACGAGGCCGCCAAACGAATCGAGCGCAAGGAGGTCGAGCTTCTCGGTCAGCGGCGCGACATCGAGCTTCAGCTCGCCGAAGCGGAGTCCCGGCTCGAAAAGGCGCGGCTCAAGAACGACGTGGCGGAGAACCTGCGCGCCCGCAACGAAGTCCAGCAGACGATCCTCGACCAGAGAAACGCCGAGCAGGCGGTGGCGAACCTGAAGGCCCGCATCGCGGGGGTGCGCGGTTCGGAAGAAGCGTCGCTCAAGTCCCTCATCAATCAGCGAGACCGCGCGAAGGCCCGGGTCGCGGACCTCGAGGGCGCGATCCAGGCCATGACCGTGCTGGCGCCGCAGGACGGCATCGTCATCTACAAGACGGGCTGGCGGGATGAAAAGAAGAAGATCGGGGACAGCGTTTGGTTCGGCGAGAAACTCCTGGCCCTGCCCGACCTCTCGGAGATGCGCGCGGACGGTTTTGTGGACGAGTCCGACGGCGGCGCCGTGGCGGCGGGCCAGAGTGTCACCCTGCGGCTCGAAGCGTTGCCCGACAAAGACCTCAAGGGACGCATCACGAAGATCGGTCGCGCGGTGCGCCGCAAGTCCTTCCGCGTGCCTTACAAGGTGTTCCACGTTCAGGTGACACTCGACAAGGGCGATGCTGCCCTGCGTCCCGCGATGCGCTTCCGGGGCGAGATCGAAACCGACCGCAGGGTTGCCGTGCTCACGATTCCGCGCGACGCGGTGTTCGTGCGCCCGACCGGCCCGGTGGTCTTTGTGAAGGCCTGGCGCGGTTTCCGTGAGACCGCGGTGAAGCTGGGCCGCCACAATCGTCTCAAGGTCGAGGTCCTGGACGGCCTCGCCGAGGGCGACGAGATTGCGGTGAGTGACCTGCGCGAGGACCCGGCGCCGTGAAGCACCGGCGGACCTTTCTCGGCGTCATCGTTGCCTTTGGCCTGGGCCTGCTTGCATGGACGGCGCTCCGCGCGGCCGCTCTTCCGAAGGTGCCGACGTACACCGTCGCGCGGGGGCCGTACCGCAACGAGGTCCTCGCCTACGGTGTGCTGCAGGCGCAGCGCTCGACGCCGGTGACCGTCCCGAACAACCTGCAGCGGCCGATGCGCGTCGCCTGGCTCGCGCCCGCGGGAGCGGTGAAACAAAACGATGTGGTCGTGATCTTCGACGCGAGTGAAGTCGAGAAACAGTATGAAGACGGGCGCTCCGATCGCGCCTCGGCGGAGAGCAAGATGCGCAAGGCCCGGGCCGAAGGGGATCGCTCGAGCGCCGCGCTTGGCCTCGACCTCACCCTCGCGCAGGAAGAGTTGAAACGCGCCGAGGACGTGGCGCCCACCGACGCGGCGATCTTTTCCCGCAATCAGATCCTGGAGAGCAGCCTCGATCGCGGCCTGCTCCAGAAGCGGGTTCAGACAAACGACGCGAAGAAGATGCCCGTCGAACGGCTCGCCGCGGCCGACTACGCCCTCGCCGACATCGAGCGCAAGAAGGCCGCCCTCAAGGTCACCCAGGCCGAGGAGAGCCTCAAGTCACTCAAGGTCCTTGCCCCGCATGACGGAACGCTCGTCTATCCGCTCTACTGGCGGGGTGACGGCATCGCCATCGGGGACACCGCGTGGCCGAGCCAGACCGTCGCGGAGCTTCCCGATTTGTCGACTCTCGAAGCCAAGGTTTTCGTGCTCGAAGGCGACGGAGGGAGCCTTGCCGTCGACCGAAAGGCGATAGTCGAGATCGAGGGTCAGCCAGGCCTCGTCTTCGAAGCGAAAGTGAGGCGCGTCGACGCGGTGGCGAAGACGCGCGATCGCCAGTCGCCGGTCAAGTATTTCGAAGTGGCCGTGACCCTGGACAACTCCCAGGGCAAAGGACTCAAGCCGGGCCAGCGTGTCCGCGCCACGATCCTCATCGACGACCTCAAAGACGTCATCGCGGTTCCGCGCGGCGCGCTTTTCGAGAAGGACGGCCGGCGTCTGGTGTACCGGTTCGAAGATGGGAGGTTCCGGCCCGTCGAGGTCGTGGTCGGCCGGCGCAGTCTCGGGAGAGTGCTGATCGAAAAGGGAATCGGGCCGGGCGACCGGATCGCTCTCGCCGACCCGGAGCGGCGCGAAGGGCCCGGAGCGGCGCCTGGTTCCACCGGCCCATCGGCGGCGGCCACGAGCCGATGATGTTCAACAGGGAGCGGAACGCTTAAGTGGACGCTCGCGAAGCTTTCCAGAGCGGCCTCGCCAGCCTCAGTTCGCATCGATTGCGGGCGTTCCTCACCATGCTGGGGATGATCTTCGGCGTGGGCGCGGTGATCGCGATGTTGTCGATCGGCGCTGGAGCCGAGAAACAGGCCCTCGCCCTCATCGACGCGCTCGGTGTTCGCAACGTGATGGTTCAGGTCAAGGAGCCGACGCGCGAGAACGAACTCACGGAACTGCGCAAGACGTCGGTCGGCTTGACCGAGCGGGATGCGCGCGCGATCGCCGAGGCAGTGCCGGGCGTTGCGCGAGTCGCTCAGAAGGCCGGCGTCGAGACCTACAAGGTTCTTGGCGATGAAGGCCGCGCCAAGCCGCGCGTGCTTGGCGTTTCCGCGGGCTATGCCGAGATGATGAACCTGACCCTCGCCGAAGGGCGGTTCCTCGACGACGAGGACCTCGCCACGATGGCGCAGGTCTGCGTGATCGGCCACGCGGTGCGGCAGGACCTCTTCGGCTTTGCCCCGGCGCTCGGTCGAACCGTCAAGGTCAACGAGCGCTGGCTGACCGTCGTGGGTGTGCTCGAGCCTGCGCGAGGTGCGGGCAAGGAGGTTCAGGGCGTGCGCATCGTGTCGACCGCCAACGATCTGTATCTGCCGGTGACCACGGCTCAGCGCAAATTCGCGATGCCGCCCCTGCGCAGCCCCCTCGATGAGCTGATCATCGAGGTCAAGCCGGGCGAAGATCCGAAGCAGGCGGCGAGCGTCATCGACACTCTGCTCGATCGTCTGCACGGAGGCGCTTCGGACTACACCCTGGTCGTGCCGGAGGCGCTGCTGGAGCAAAGCCGCCGCACGCAACGCCTCTTCGACGTCGTGATGGGCTGCATCGCGGGGATCTCTTTGCTGGTCGGGGGGATCGGCATCATGAACATCATGCTGGCCACCGTACTCGAGCGCACGCGCGAGATCGGCATACGCCGCGCCATGGGAGCGACCCGGAAGGACATCCGGAACCAGTTCGTGATCGAGGCGTTCACGATCAGCGCCGTGGGAGGTTTTTGCGGGATCGCGATGGGCATCGTGATCGCGAAAGGTGTGGCGCTTTACGCGGGCTGGGATACCGTCGTCACCTTCTCCTCGATTGCCCTTGCGACCGTGGTGTCCGTGACCGTGGGGCTGCTCTCCGGCCTCTATCCGGCGGCGCGGGCTGCGGCACTCGATCCGATCGAAGCGCTGAGGTACGAATAGCCAAAGGCGCGTGGGGTGGCCTACCCGGTTGTTTTTCGGCTCTTGACCACGACGTGCTTCATGCCCGCCGCGGTGGCTGCTTCGAAGCCCGGCGCGGCGTCTTCAAAGACCAGACAGCGCTCCGGAGGGACGCCCATGAGCTTGGCGGCGAGCAGGAACATCTCGGGCGACGGCTTGCCGTGGGTCACGTCTTCCGGCGTGACGATGATGGGGAAGAGGCCATCGATTCCCATCAGTTCGAGGGTCTTCTTGACCACGGGCTTGGGGCCGCCCGAGGCCACGGACATAGGCGCGCGACCATGGAGCTTCCGCGCGAAGGACACCTCCGGTTCAATCACCTTCATCTCCGCCTGCATCTCGAGAAACAACTCTTCCTTCTGGTGAAAGACTTTCTCCACATCGATGGTGAGGTCATGATGCTTCGCCAGAACCTGCGCGACCTTCCGGGTGGGCATGCCGCCGATCGAGAAGAAAAGCTCCTCGCTCAGCCGCCCCTCGAGGCCCGCGTGCTGCATCGCGCGTTCCCAGGCGCGGTAGTGCAAAGGCATGGTATCGACGAGCGTTCCGTCGCAATCGAAAATGTAGCCGGCGAAGTCGCCCGCCGGGATGTCGAGTTTCATTCGTTCCTGTTTGAGAAAAGCGAGCGGGAAGGCCGGAACCGGCACACCGACATGACGGTAGATACCGATGGATCGGTGCGCGAGCCGCGGGGCCAGCTCTCCCAATAAGTGATTCTCCAATAGTGTCTTAGCGGAACGCTTCTCGTCGGCACGAATCTCGCTCTTCACTTTAAACTTACTTGCCCGAGCGCAGCCTTGATGCCTACACTGGGTCGGGCGCCAGAGTTCAGAAGCAATCACAGGAGAGATCATGTCAAACGAAGCGAAGTGCCCGTTCACGGGTGGAGTCCGCAGCGCGGCCGTGGCCGCCACCCAGACCAATGCCGACTGGTGGCCCGATCAACTGAACCTCAAGATCCTTCACCAGCGCTCGGAGAAGTCGAACCCCATGGGCGAGGCGTTCGACTACGCCAAAGAGTTCAAGTCCCTCGACCTCAACGCCGTGGTCAAGGACCTGCACGCGGTAATGACGGATTCGCAGGACTGGTGGCCGGCCGACTACGGCCACTACGGCCCCTTCTTCATCCGCATGGCCTGGCACAGCGCGGGCACCTACCGCATCGCTGACGGCCGCGGCGGCGCGGGCAACGGCACTCAGCGCTTCGCGCCCCTCAACAGCTGGCCCGACAACGTCAGCCTCGACAAGGCGCGCCGCCTGCTCTGGCCGGTCAAGCAGAAGTACGGCCGGAAGCTCTCCTGGGCCGACCTCATGATCCTGGCCGGAAACGTCGCCCTCGATTCGATGGGATTCAAGACTTTCGGTTTCGCGGGCGGACGCGCGGACGTCTGGGAGCCCGAAGAGGACATCAACTGGGGT
>JANNJB010000013.1:0-24159 GCA_031405615.1 Vicinamibacteria bacterium
GAAGCGTGTCTCGGCGAGGACGCGGATCTCGTCCACGGCAATAGTTTCGAACTCAGTCACCCGCCTCATTGATGTTCCGGCAGGCATTGTAGCCGTCGCCCGTGCCGCGCGTCGATGATCTCGCGCGCCCGTAAATCGCCCGATGTTCGGATGCTTCACGCGCTTCGCCGATGTCGCGCAGACGCGTTTTCAGGTCGCGGTCGAGGCAGCGTGAGATAAGCCGCTTGAGTCGGGGCGGCGTGTCCGCGGGCAGCGCGTCCATCGACAGGGTGTCTTTCAACACCGAGGCGAGGGTTTCCGACACATCGTCGCCCTTGAAGGCGCGCTTACCGGTCAGCATTTCATAGACGACGACCCCGAAGGCCCAGATGTCCGCGCGCCGATCGACGGCCTTACCCTTCGCCTGCTCCGGCGACATGTAGGCCGCGGTGCCGATGATCATTCCCGCCGATGTGCCCTGGTGGGTCAGCGTGGGGGAGTGAGAAACATTGGGATTCGACGATGACGCGCCCGCGGGGTCCATGGCCTTGGCCAGACCGAAGTCGAGGACCTTGACCGTGCCGTCGGTGCGAACCTTGATGTTGGCGGGCTTGAGGTCGCGGTGGACGATGCCCTGCTCGTGCGCAGCTTCGAGCGCCTCTGCGATCTGACGTGCGATTGGTAGCGCCTCGGCGAGGGGTATTGGCCCGCGGGCGATGTGGGAGGAGAGATCTTCGCCCTCGCCCAGTTCCATCACGAGAGCGATGGATGATCGTGTAGGGGCACCCCTTGTGGGTGCCCTTGAGCCGTCGGAAGCCTGCCCAATGGCGCCCGCCCTTTCGCGGTCTTCGGCGAGGGCGCCCACAAGGGGAGCGTCAAGGGCACCCACGAGGGGTGCCCCTACGTTCTCCAGTCCGTAAATCGTCGCGATGTTCGGATGATTCAGCGACGCGAGAGTCTGAGCCTCTCGAGTGAACCGCGCGAGCCGCTCCGGGTCGTCGGCGAACACCGCGGGGAGCACCTTGATCGCGACATCGCGGTTGAGCTTGGTGTCGCGCGCGCGGAACACCTCACCCATCCCGCCCGCGCCAAGCGCACCGGCGATTTCGTACGGTCCGAGCCGCACCCCGGGCGAAAGAGTCATGAATCCACACAGTCTATGGGGCCGCGCGACAGAAAGAAACGGCGTCTGCCCGACGCGTCGCACTGCCGCTTTGGGTGTTCGGGACGCTATCCTCCGGACATGGACCGGGACGAGATCCTCCGTGTGCTTCGCGCCTTCGAGGAGTCGGGCCTGGAGTACGTCCTCATCGGCGCGACCGCCATGGGTTTCCACGGTCTTGTGCGTGCGACCGAAGACCTGGATCTCTTCATTCGGGCCACGGCCGAGAACGTCGAACGGTTGCGGGCGGCGCTAAGAGCCTCGTACGCGTTCGACCCGAATATCGAAGAGATCACTGCGGCGGACCTGCTAGGGGATTACCCCGCAGTGCGCTACTACCCGCCGAGCGGCGACCTCTACTTCGACATCCTGACCCGACTCGGGGAAGTCGCCAGTTTCGAGACGGTCGACGCGGAAACGAAGGAGATCGAGGGCGCCCGCGTGAGAGTGGCGACACCCTTGGCCCTGTATCGGCTGAAGAAGGACACCGTACGGCCCAAGGATCATCAGGATGCGGCCGCCCTGCGCGAGCGGTTCAATCTGAAGGATGACGAGGACTAGCGTGCCGGTGCAGAAATTCCGCTCGATCGAGGAAATGAACCAGGCGACGCCCCTGCGCTCGCTCGCACTCGCGGACTTCGATCGCTTCCTGCGGCACTGCGCGCGTTATTGGAAGATCGCGCCCCGGGTCTATCCGCGCGGCGTCTTCAAGTTCCGGTCGGTCGAAGACGCGCGTCATCCGGAACCCTGACTCGCGGTTGCGGGCTCCTCTTTCCTCGCCCTGCCCCAAAGCGGCGAGCCCCACCTGCCACCCCGCGGCCTTCATGGGTAGCGGAGTCGCTCGACCCACGGCTTCGAGCGTCTCCACTCGAGATCAAACGGAGAGCCGCGCGGTCGGAACGTTCCCGCATCGCCAGAGCGCTCTTCGGCTCATCACCAACGTCGCCCTCGCAGCGACCGCCGCTACCTCGACCGCACACTTCTTCGAGGGCGTCCGTCAGAGGATGTGCCGGTAGCCGCCTGATCCATGTCGTCAAGGCCGGGAGTCAACTGATGAGCAGCAAGCGGGGAAGCTGGCCCGGTGAGTCCTCGGGTGCTCGATGGATGCACGCCGGCACCGGACACCCCGGGTACTGCACGGCGATGCGCCACAGGTTGCCGAGGCCGAACGAAAACAGCCTCGCGGAGGGCAGCGGCTCGTAGTGCAGATCGAAGCTGTTCTCGCCGAGCCAGGCTGTGAATGCCTCGCCTTCTTCGCCGCCGAAGCGGTCGAGCAGTTGCGCTCGAATCGCCGGCACGTCGACGAGCCGCCTTGCCTCATGATTGCGCAGCCCTTCACTCGAAGCCCCGGTGTAACTGCACAGGAAGGTATCGACGGGCGTGGTCGCGCTGTCGACATGGAAGGAGTGCACGTCGGTCGCCACCGGTCCGCCGTGATCACGCGGGTAGCGACGCACGCAGTCGAGCGTCGGCTCCTCACCGATCGCGCGCAGCCGGCCCAGGTCGTCGAGCAGCGCGGCTGTGGCCTGGCGGCCCGCCCGGCTGACCTCGAGCGACCTCAATCGCGTTTCGTCGATCGAGGTGATGTCGTCGGCTGTCCCAAGCTTCTGCACCACTTCGTCGAAGTCGCCGTGAAGATCACGCGCCCAGCACACCGCGTTGACGCCGTCCCGAAGAGGCGTCGCGAGCAGCCCCTCAAAGCTCGTGACTACGCGGAGGCCCGGGTAATGAAACGGCGGCGCCGCATGCGTCGCTGGGCGGATGGCGTTGCTAGCCAAGCGCCTGGCTGCTCCTTGGACGTCTCGCCTGGGCCTCGTTCGACAGGCCTCCCTTGTGAATTCGTCGCATACCTTATCGCTGACCCAGCTTCGCTTTGATTTCTTCGGCCCAGTTGAGCGTCAGTTCCAGGCGCGTGAACGGACGATCCGTTTCGACACGCTGGATCCGCAGGAAGCGCTTGCCGTCGGGCGTAACGCTCCATGACGTCCGGCTGTTGTACGAACCCATGAAACGTCCTTCGTAGAGAGGACGAGGCGGCCCCGAGGAGAAGGTGGCGCCCGGATTCACGCTGACGCTCATCAGCCAGGCGCCCGCTTGGAAAAACAGTTCGCGGCCATCGCCCGACCACGCGGGCTCGGCGCCGCCGGCGGTCGAGATCTGATGACGCGGGCCCGGGCCCGGGAACGGGGAAACGAAGATCTCCGTCCGAGCCGAAACCTTCGCTTCGTATGCGAACCACCGCCCATCGGGAGACACCGCGGGGCTTTCCTCGCCGGCGGATTCCCCCAGAAGGCGGCGGGGCGTCCGGTCGCCCTCGAGCCGCATCACCCAGAGCCCGTTACCACCCCGGTCGGAAGCGCCGGTCTCGTTGAAGAAGATGTGGCCATCGCGCGAGGTCGACGAGGGCGACTGCACCACGTCGGCCTTGCTCGTGAGCATCTCCTCCGCCCCGGAGCCGTCGGCGGGACGCCAGTAGATGTTGCGCAGACCCTTCCGAGTCGCGCGATAGACGATGCGGGACCCGTCGGCCGTCCACACCGCCGACTGAGAACTCGCGTCGTCCTCTCCGATAGGCGTAAGCGTTTCGCGCGCGAAGTCGTACAGGTAGAGGCGAACGACTCCTTCACGGCTCTGGACGATCGCGCGCGTGCCGTCCGGTGAGATGGTGGCGGTGTCGTAGTTGCGCGGAGGAAAGGGTGGTTGCGTCACTCGACCGCTCCGGTCGACCCACACAACCCGCGTGGCCCGCCGAGCCCGGCCGCCGGGCACGTAAACCAGTGTTCCGTCCGCCGCGGTCATGTAGTTACCCGCACTCTCGTTCTGGCCGGAGTCGTAAGGATGTTCGGGCATGGTGACCGGTACCGCGCGCCCGAGGTCGTTGTCGGATGGCGTCCAGGGCACGGCGAAGAGATCGCCCATCTGCGTGTAGAGCAGGGCGCCCAAAGGCGCGACGTAGCTCGGGGCCCCGGCGTTGCGAACCAGAAGCCGGTGCGCCGCCTCCCTAAGGCGCTTCACGCCAACGTGCTGTTCGTCATCACCGGGTCCGGTCCACAAACCGAAGAGCACCGTTCCCGTGCCCGGAATCACGTGAGGCCACCGGTGGCTGATTTCCCCGGTCGCCATTTCTTTCTTCGTGAATTCCTCGGGTGTTCCGCCCGCCTCGCTGATCCGCCATAGACCGCCGACGTTCGTGGGCGCGTAGTAGATGAAGCCGTCGTCACCCCAAGCACCGCCGCGCGAGTAGGGTGCGTCCGCGAGGGTCTGCGCGGCCCCTCCGCTGACCGCGATCTTCCGCAGTTTGGCGCCCGCGAAGAAACCGAGCCACCGGGCGTCCGGCGAAAAGAACGGGCTCTCGCCGCCTTCGGTGCCGTCGAGCGCTGTTGGAACGGGCTCGTTCAGGGAGCGCACGTAGATGCGGTTTGTGCCGTCGCGCTGACCCACGTACGCGAGGTGGGTTCCATCTCGCGAGATCGCGAGCGGTCGCATGTTGACCGCACCGAGCGCGTCGCCGTCTGGAAGCGCCACGCTGAGACGAGTCACAGTCGCGCCGGTGGGAACGGGTGCGAGGGAGCGGACGAGGCCGAAGGTCACCAGGCTCGCGATCGCGGCAGCCACGGAAAGTTCGAGCCAACGGTTCCGACCCTTCGCGGCGCCAACACCCTGGGCCGCCGGGATCGCGCCTGACGGCTCCGCGGCCCCACTTCCGATCTTCCCGAGTTCCACACGGCCTTCGCCGATATCCCGCAAGCGCGCTTTTGGGTCGCGCTCGAGGCATCGCTCGATCAGAAGGCGAAGCCGGGGCGGTGTCGATGCGGGCAGGACGCCGAGGTTCAAATCGCCCTTGAGCACGCTCGCCATGACGTCGCTCACGGTTTCGCCCGTGAAGAGCCGCTCTCCGGTGAGCATCTCGAAGAGCACGACGCCGAAGGCCCAGATGTCGGCGCGCTTGTCGACCGGCTTCCCGCGAGCCTGTTCGGGACTCATGTACGCCGCGGTGCCCATGATCATCCCGGCCTCGGTCATGTGCCGCGACATGGTGGGGGAGTGCGACATCTGCGAACTGGCGCCGCTCTTCGCCGGGTCTCCCTCGAGCGCTTTGGCGAGGCCGAAATCGAGAACCTTGACCTTGCCGTCCGGTGTGACCTTGACGTTCGCGGGCTTGAGGTCGCGATGGATGATGCCGTGCTCGTGCGCCTCTTCGAGCGCCTCCGCGATTTGCTTTGCGATGGCGATGGACTCATCGACAGGGATCGCTCCGCGCTTCAGTCTCTGAGAGAGGTCCTCGCCTTCCACCAGCTCCATGGCGAGGAAGTGCGCGGTAGAACCATCGGGGAGCGCTGCGCCTTCGAAGCCGTAGACGTGAGCGATGTTGGGCTGATTGAGGGAGGCGAGGAGCTTGGCTTCTCGTTCGAAACGGGCGAGGCGATCGCGGTCCTGCGCCAGTTCCGCCGGCAGGACCTTGACGGCGACATCGCGGTCGAGCTTCGTGTCCCGCGCGCGGAACACTTCGCCCATCCCGCCCTTGCCGATGGCGGCGACGATTTCATGGGATCCAAGGCGCGTGCCTGGCGTGAGGGGCATGGATCGCCGCAGTCTAGTGTGCTGCCTCGTAAGTCCGCGATACATGCGACCGTCGAGGCGCCCCGGGAGTCACTCGGGCGGAGGGCCGAGGGCCACGTGGAATGTGGTTCCGCGTCCCAGACCCTCGGACTCGATGGTCACCCGACCCCCGTGAGCTTCAACGATCCGCCGCACCAGCGCCAGGCCGATGCCGGTTCCACCGCTCCCCGGGTCCAGCTTGTCGAAAAGGCCGAAGACCTTCACGTGATGCTGGGGGTCGAGGCCGATGCCGTTGTCGCGTACGAAGAACGACGGAATTGGGGTGAGCAACGGTACTCGTCCTTAAGCGCGAGGTGTTCGAGAAGGACGGGCGATTGCACAGCGATCGCAACGCGCCGGCTTAGGTGCGCCTCGATCCGCCCGTGTCTAAGTGGCGCGGCCGTAGATCGCCGCGAGCACGCGCTGAACCTCGAGGCCGGTCTCGCCAGGGACGGCGGGGTCACGCCTTTCGCGGATGGCGGCCACGAAGTCGTCAACGAGCGGCTGATGAAGGTTCGGGTCAGGCGGGTGATTCTCGAGGCGCGAGCCGTGGGACGTGAGGACCCGCAAGGCGCCCTCGTTGAGGACGGGAACCTGGAGCGATCCGTGAGTTCCGATGATTTCGAGGATGTCACGGCGTTCGAGCGCCGCGTGGCTGACCGTGAGAGTCGCGTGAGCGCCGCTTTCGAAATCGAGGTGAGCGACGCATGTGTCCTCGACTTCCCGATCTTTGAAGCGGACGTTTGAAAGGAAGCCGCGGGTCGACTTCACCGGGCCGAGGAGGTTCAGGAGAACCTCGATGCGGTGGCAGCCGAAGTCCGCCATGGGGCCGCCCCCGGAGGACGATTTGCGCAGCCGCCAGGCGCGCGGGTGCTCCGGGCGTGGATTGAAGGTCTCGAATGCCTGGGCGGTCGCGAACACCGGCTCCCCGATTTCTCCCGAGGCGAGGACCTCGCGCAATCTTGTGATCACCGGGTAGTGATGACGGTAGTAGGCCACGCCGAGGCGGACGTTGTTTTCCCGCGCCGTCGCGATCATCCTCGAGCAGTCGGCAACCTCGATGGCCATCGGCTTTTCGCAGAGCACGTGCTTGCCGGCTTCCGCCGCGGCCACCGCCTGCTCGACGTGAAGCGCCACGGGCGTCGCGACGTAGACCGCGTCGATCTCCTCGTCGCGAACGAGGTCACGCCAGTCGGCATGAAACCGACGCGCACCGTGATCCTTCGCGAACTGCGCGGCGAGTTCCGGCCGCGCTCGCGCGACGGACACCAGGGCGCAACCAGGCGAATCGCGGAGCGCCGCCGCGACTCTCTTGGTCGCGATGTCTCCGCAGCCGATGAGGCCCCAGCCCAAGGGGCGATCGCCGGCGACTCTCGTAGCATTGAGCACAGCGCGCAGGCTACTCGCACCCATACTTCGATGGCTCGCCAGCGGGCCCGCCCTCGGTGTTGCGGATAATCAATCCGACACATCTCGGAGGCTGAAATAGGGAATGCCCGGGGTGCGCTCCATCCTGCAGGACGAAGGGCGGCCGAAGTTCCTCCTTCATGAAGCGCACGTCGATGTCGCGCAGGGTCACGTTCTTCGCATGACGGATGTGGAAGCCGCAGGCCGGCAGGGTTCCGAACATGCTCGGCTCGGGATACGAGTTTCAGGACGCGGGGCCGGTGACGCGGAACCGGTCAGACCCTACTCTGGCGGCCGCCCGACGCCCTCAGGCTGAGAGATCCAGGCCCAGGTCGGGAGCCCCGACGTAGCACCGTACCTCGCGACGACTTCCGCTGCGAACGCTTCGGATCCACCGCGTTCGACGAGAGCGACCGCACAACCGCCGAAGCCGGCCCCGGTCATGCGCGCACCCAGGCATGCGTCCTGGCCTCGGGCGATTCCGGCGAGAAGGTCGAGTTCCGGGCACGAGACTTCGTAGAGATCGCGCAGGCTCTCATGGGAATCGTTCATCAAAGCGCCGGCGGCGGCGAGATCGCCCTGCCGCAGCGCGTCGGCCATGAGCACGGGCCGCAGGTTCTCCGCGACAACGTGGCTCGCGCGACGGAACACGATGTCCGCCATTCGACCTCTTGCCCGTTCGAGAAGAAGGGCATCGACATCCCGGAGCGCGCGGATGTTCGGATCGACGGCCTGGATCGCGGCCACCGCCGCTTCACACGCGGCGCGGCGATCGTTGTAGGCGCCCGAGCTCAGCTTGCGCCTGACGCCGGTGTCCATCACCACGACGACCGCCGAGTCGGGGATGGGGACAGGTTCGTGGTGCAGCGAGCGACAGTCGAGGAGGAGCGCGCAGCCTTCCTCAGATACCGCGGAAGCGAACTGATCCATCACGCCGCACTGCACGCCCACGAACTCATTCTCGGCCCGCTGGCAGAGCCGCGCCGCCTGGACGGGATCAAAGGCCCAGCCGCCCGCCGCCGCGAATGCGCGAGCGACCGCCACCTCGAGCGCGGCCGAGGAGGAAAGGCCCGCGCCGATGGGGAGATCGGCAGCGACGCCCAGGTCGAGTCCAGGTACGTTCCGCCCCTCGGCGGCCAAGGCCCACGCGACTCCCGCGATGTAGGCGGCCCAGTCCTTGCGTGACGTCGAGTCGAGGTCGTCGAGCGCCAGGGTCGTGGTTGCGTCGAGCGAGGTCGAGTGTGCGCGGATCAGGCGATCCGTTCTTGGCCGGAAGGCCACGGCCACACCGCGGGAGATGGCCATCGGCAGTACAAAACCGTCGTTGTAGTCGGTGTGTTCTCCGATCAGATTGACGCGTCCGGGGGCGAAGGCCAAACGCGGAGGAGCGCCGGCGAAAACCTCTGCGAACGCGGCACGGAGACCTGAGATCAGCTTTGGATCCACTATCAGGAAGCCTCGGGGCGGTCCTCGACTCCCGCCATCAAGCGCATCAGCCCCCCCTCGGTGGCGGCGCCGCCCGGCACTTTGCCAACAAGGCGGCCCCCTCGCAGCACCAGGATCCTCGATGAGAGGGAGAGCAACTCCGGCAGTTCACTCGAGATCAAAAGGATGGCCGCGCCCTTTGAGGAGAGTTCGTCGATCAGCGCGCGGATCTCCGCCTTGGCCCCGACGTCCACACCGCGTGTGGGTTCATCGAGGATGAGGACGCGGCAACGCGCGGCGAGCCAGCGGGCGAGGACGATCTTCTGCTGATTGCCGCCGGAGAGGCCGGCGACCGGGAAGTCGAGGTGGGGGATCTTGACCCTGAGAGCGGCGAACTGCTCCGCCACCAGCGCTCGCTCGGCGGTCTCTTGGACGAACGTGGCGCGGGCCAGGCGATTGAGAAAGGGAAGGGTCGTGTTCGCGAGGCCGCCAAGGGAGAGGACCAGACCCTGGTGTTTCCGGTCTTCGGGGACGAGACCGAGTCCGAACATCAGCGCCGTCCCCGGCCTATCGATCACGCGCGGCGTGCCATCGATCGACACGCGGCCCGTCGCCGATCCGTCGAGGCCGAAGAGGGCCTGAGCAAGTTCCGATCGGCCGGCGCCCACAAGGCCCGCGAGGCCGACCACCTCGCCCGCGCGTACCGCGAAGCTCACGTTCTCGAATCGACCCGGGCTCGAGAAGTGCTCAACCCTCAGAACCTCAGGCGCGGAATCGACGGGGATACGCGTCGATGGAGGGTCTTCGACCACGCGCCCGACCATCATCTGGACCAGCGAGTTTTCATCCAGCCGGCCCGTCTCCTGCGTCGCGACGTGGTGGCCGTCCCTCAGCACCGTGACGGTATCGCACAGCTTGAAGATCTCGCGCAGACGGTGTGAGACGTAGATGCAGGTGACTCCCTGGCCTCGGAGCAGGGCGAGCAGCGCGTAGAGCTGGTCCGCTTCGTGCTGGCCGAGGCTGCTCGTCGGCTCGTCGAAGACGATCACCCGCGCGCCGGTGCCGACCGAGGCCGCCACCTGCACTATCTGCTGCTGGCCGATCGTGAGATCACCGACCACGCGGTCCGGATCCAACGCGGCGCCGACCGCATCGAGCATGCGCACCGCCTTGGCGCGAACGTCCAGGCGCTTGACGAAATGGCCATGTGAGGGGAGTTGACCCAGACACAGATTCTCAGCCACGGTGAGATTCGGGCACAGCGCCAGTTCCTGATGCACCATCGCGATGCCTGCGTTCAAGGCCTCGCGCGGGCTTGCGAAATGGACTTCCGCGCCATTCACCAGAACGCGGCCGCCGTCGTGCGGGAACACGCCGGCCAGAATCCGTCCGAGCGTGCTCTTGCCGGCGCCGTTCTCGCCGCACAATGCGTGGCAGGACCCGGCGCGAACGTCGAACGACACGCCGGACAGCGCCGCGACGCCGGGAAACGCCTTGACGACGCCCTCGAAGCGGACGACGGGAACGTCGCTCATCCGGATCGAGGAGGCCTTCCGGGAGCCGTCACTTGGCGGGATCGGTCAGGGCGAGGAAACGCTCGGGCACATCCGTGAATCCCCAGTCCCGAAGTTGACGAGCCCACGCGCCGAGATTCACCTTCGAGACATGGACGAGTTCCATGGGCATGATCTCCGGACCCTGTTTGCCCCCGTGGATCTTTTCGACGATCGTGTTCACGCTCACGTAGCCCCACAAATAGGTGCTCTGGGCGAGCAGAATCGGAGCGATTCCCTTCTCGACGTACGCAAGTTGCGCGGGAAGCGCGTCCACGGCGACGACCTTCATCTTCTTGGGATCGATCGCGTCGAGGAGTGTCGGGGTGAACAAGGGCCAGCCGCCGATCATGGCCCAGCCCTCGATCTCGGGATAGGCGTTGTTCACGCGGATGACCTCCGCCGCCGCGTCCTGGGGGGTCTCGATATGGGAGAACGCTCCAATGACGGTGATGCCGGGGTGCTTCGCGGCCTCTTCCCGGGCACCCGCCACCCGCTTCTGAAGATTGGGCGCGTTCTGGTTGCCGGCCAGGATCGCGACCTTGCCCTTCCCACCGAGCTGCTTGGCGAGTTCCGCCATGGTGGCGGTTCCGGCCTTGCCGTCGTCGACGCCATAGAACGCGAACCGCTTGGAGAGCGGCGCGTCGGAGTCGAAGGTCATCACGGGCACACCGCGTGCCACCGCGTCATTGATGGCGCCCGTGACCTTGCCGGCGTCGGAGCACGAGACGAGGATGGCGCTCGCCCCCTCGTTCACGGCCTGCGCGATCCGCTGAGCCTGAAGCTGCCCGTCTTCGGTCGGGGGAGTGAGCCAGGCGATCTCGACCGGGATGCCGGTCTTCTCGGACTGCTCCCTGGCCGCCGCTTCGGCGCCGGTTCGCGCGGAGAGGAAGACCGGGTTGGTCGAGCTCTTGGCGACGAGCGCGATCTGGATCTTCTTGGGAGCGGTCTTCTGAGCCGGGGCGGCCGTCTCCGGCGCCGAGCCGCATCCGGTGGTGAGGGCGAAGGCGGCGATGAGGATGCCGCACACGGCGTCCCGCGAAAGGTTCTTCATCATGCTGTGGCCTCTCATTTGGGTTAGGAGGAAGGTTTCATCCGCCGCGCCGCGAAGCGGGCGCTGGCCTGATCGAGCACCACGGCCGCGATGATTGCGCACCCGACGATAATCCACTCGTAATTCTGATCCAGGCGGAGGGTGCGGATCGACTGACGAATCAGCACGATGAGAAGCGCGCCGAGCATCGCGCTGATGGCGCTTCCCTTGCCGCCGGTGAGACTGGCTCCGCCCACCACCGCCGAGGCGATCACGTAGAGCTCATAACCCGTGGCGTCTCCGCACGACGCCGCGCCATAGAAGCTGGCGCCCATGAACGCGGCCAGACCGGCCGTGAGGCCCGAGAGGACGTAGACGCCGATCCTGATCCGCCCCAGCCGCAGGCCCGCGAAGCGGCTCGCCTCGGGATTGCCCCCTACCGCGAAGATGTGGCGCCCCATCACGGTCCGGCCGAGATAGATCGCTCCCACCACGGAAACCGCGATCATCGTCAACATCGGAACCGGATAGAGCGCGCCCGGAAGTCCGAGCGAGGCCTTCGCGTAGCTGGTGAGCGTTTCCGGGACCAGGATGCTCTCGGCCCGGCTCGTCACGAATGCGATGCCGCGCAGGATCCACATGGTTCCGAGCGTGATGATGAACGGATGCACCCCGAGCCCTACGACCATCACCCCGTTCAGCAGGCCACAGACGAGGCCGATGCCTACACACGTCGTCAGCGCCAGGAACAGGGTTTCGAGCGGGCCCATGGGGCCGGCGGCCCGCAGCACCATCGCCATGGTGACGCCGGCGAGAGCGTAGATGGAGCCCACGGAGAGATCGATGCCGCCGGAAATGATCACGCAGGTGGCGCCCACGGCCATGATCGCGAAGAAGCTGGCGTCGGTGGCGGTTTGAATGAGCGTGTTGGAGTTGAGGAAGCGGTTGACCTCCTGCCCCGTGGCGCGGTCTACGTTCGTGCCCGCGAAGAAGGTGAGAAGCCCGCCGAGGAGCAGGATCACGAGCACGAGTCCGCCTTGCTGTGAGGTGACCAGCTTGCGAATGAAAGGGGACATCCGTTAGCCCTTTGCCTGCGCGGTAGCGTGTTCAGGGGCGAGGTAATGCGTGTCGCTCATCGCGCGCAGCCTCTCGGCGGCTCCTTCGGGCAGGATGTCGCGCTGCGGCTCGGCCGAGAGTTCGTAGCCCACCACGAACTTCCGAGCCGAGGCGGAGCGGAGCAGCGGCGGGAAGAACGTCGCGTGAAGTCTCCAGTACGGCGCGGAAACGCCATCGCCGGGCTGAGCGTGCCAGCTCATCGAGTACGGAAACGAACATCGGAAAAGATTGTCGTAGCGACGGTTCACACGGCCGAGCGCATCGGCGAGAGCGGCGCGTTCGTGGGGCTCGAGCTGCGCGAGCTGCGACACGCGTCGGGTCGGTAGCACCATCGTCTCGAACGGCCACACCGCCCAGAACGGAACGAGCACGACCCAGTGGTCGTTGCGAAGGACGATGCGCTCGCCGCTTACCAACTCGCGCTCCAGATAGTCGCCGAGCAGATCGCGGCCGTGAGTCCCGTCGTACCTCTGTCGAAGGCCATGGTCGTCGTGTAGGGCGGATTCCGCTCGCCATTCGCGCGGCGGTTCCCGGGACACCGGCAGCAACCGGGATCGTACGCGGGCTCCTCGGAGGCGTCGGCATCGTCGGTCTGTCCTTGCCAGGGACGTTGGAGCCGCCCGGGCGAACACAGCACCCATTCATCCAGAAGCGGGTTGTAACGGCGATGAGACGACTCGCGCTCGGGCATTGAGTGAATGAGGCTACCCCCGATCCACGCCACATCGCGAGCAGGTCTTCATGCGATCTCCCGGTACAAGTAGCACTTCGAAAGAAGCTCGAGGACCTCCGCGACCTTCGCCGCGCCCGCGCCGATAGTCGCAAGGGGTGTGAGGCCGATCACCCTCTCGGCCGCACCAGGACATTCCCCACAGCGTCCGCCGGGCGGCTGTGCGTACCATGGGGCATGGAGAACCAGAAGGCGCTTCTCGCCCTGCAAAAGGCGGTCGAGAACCTGCCGATCGGCGTGACCGTGACCGACACCTTTGGCCGGATCATCTACGCGAACCCGGCCGAGGAGAAGATGCACGGCTATGACCGCGGGGAACTCCTGGGCAAGGAGGCCCGGATCCTCGTTCCCCCGGCCTATTCCCAGCCGCTCAGCACGGAGGAGATCGCGAGGGTGCGCGCCTGGAAACGGGAACGCCCGAACATGAGGAAGGACGGGACCCTCTTTCCGGCTCAACTGATGTCCGACGCGGTGCGGGACACGGACGGCACGTTCATCGGAATCGTCACCACGTGCGAGGACATCTCGGAGAGGAAACTCGCCGAGGAGAAACTCATCCGCCACGCGATGTACGACGAGCTCTCGGGCCTCCCGAACCGCGCCTTGTTTCGCGAGAGGCTTCAAAACGCCTGGAATCAAAGCCGGAGACGACCCGACGTGCAGCTCGCGGTGCTCTTTCTCGACCTCGACCGGTTCAAGCTCGTGAACGACTCCGCCGGTCATGACGCGGGCGACGCGTTGCTCCGGTCGGCGGCCTCAAGACTCGCGGCCGCGGTTCGCCCGGGCGATACGGTGGCCCGCCTGGGCGGTGACGAATTCGCGATCCTCCTCGAAGGCCTGACCGACGTGGCGGCCGCGGTGCAGATCGCGGAGCGGTGCCGGGCCAGCCTCGACGTGCCGTTCGACGTCGCGGGCCGTGACGTTTTCCTGGGCGCGAGCATCGGGATCGCGATGAACAATGGGCGATATCGAGGGGCGGAGGAACTGCTGCGCGACGCGGACACCGCGATGTACCGCGCGAAGGCCAACGGCCGAAGGCGTTGCGAGGTCTTCGAGCCGGCGATGCGAATGGACGTGGTCCGGCGGCTCGGCGCGGACTCGGACCTTCGCCGCGCCGTCGATCAGGACGAGTTGGAGGTGCACTATCAGCCGCTCGTGCGCGCGGACTCCGGCCGCCTCGAAGGGGTCGAGGCTTTGTGCCGCTGGCGTCATCCGGAGCGCGGCTTTCTCGAAGCGAGCGCTTTTCTGCCCCTCGCTCAGGAGACGGGCCTCATCGTCGCGATCGACGCGCTCGTCCTCCGCCGCGCCTGCGGGCAGGCTTCAGCGTGGAACCGGGCCCACCCGGAGCCGCTCACCCTGAACGTCAACCTCTCGGCCCTTCAGTTTCATCGGAGGGATCTGCTCGCCACCATCGAGCGCATCCTCGAGGAGACCGGCCTCGCTCCCCGCCGCTTCCAACTCGAGCTCACGGAGACCGCGGTGGTGGCCGACATCGAAGGCTCCGCGCGCATCCTTCGCCGCCTCCGTGACGCGGGGGTGGGCGTGTGCGTCGACGACTTCGGCACCGGGCAGGCGTCCCTCGCGTCTCTTAGGAACTTCCCGGTGAACGGGCTCAAGATCGACCGATCGTTTATCGCAAGCCTGGGCGACCTCGGGCCGAACGACGCGATCGTGCGCGCCACGATCGCGCTGGGCCGCAGCCTGGGGCTCACGATCACCGCTTTGGGCGTGGAGACCGCCGAGCAGGCCGCGTGGCTTCGTCGCGAGGGCTGCGATCTTCTTCAGGGTTACTTCACCGGGCGTCCGCAGCGCGCGTTTCCCGAGCGCTCCTGAACCGTCCTCTCGGTTTTGGGGCCGGCTTCGTGGTCAACTGCCTCATGGCCACCGGCGCGACCGTCCACAACCTCGACATCGATCTGGCCGATGCCGATCGCGGCGTCTACGAAACTCTGGCTCTCCGTGTGGCCCGCCACCCGTCGGAGTCAGCGGAGTATCTGCTGACGCGCGTGCTGGCGTACGCCCTCGAGTTCGAGGAGGGAATCGCGTTTTCGACCGGCGGCCTTTCGGATCCGGATGAGCCGGCGCTCACGGTCCGCGACCTGACCGGCGCCCTTCGCTCATGGATCGAGATCGGCAGCCCCGAGGCCGCGCGTCTGCACAAGGCCTCGAAGGGCTCGCCGCGCGTGGTTGTCTACACGCACAAGGACGCGGCGCGGCTGGCCCAGCGCCTTTCCGGGGAACGCATCCATCGCGCGGAGTCCGTCGAGCTGTATGCGATCGAGCCCGCCCTCGTCAATGCGCTGGCCGCGCGCCTCGATCGACGAATGGCGTTCGCGCTGTCGGTGTCCGAACGCGAGTTGTTCGTTTCCATCGGAACCGAGACGCTCAGCGGCCGGGTTGTCCGGACGCCGATCGCATGAGCGCCCTCACCGCGGCTTGAAGACGACGTAAGCCCAAGCGATTCCGGCCGCGAGGGCCGCGAACACGAACGCGGCGATGAAGTATCGCCTCGCGCTGGCGCCGAGCCGCACGAGCCCGGCTTCGCCATCGCCGAGTATGACCCGGGTCTGGTTGGCCCAGTTGGGATCGGGAATGATTCCGCCCTTGGCCTGTGAGTAGAGCCCCAGCACACAGACCTGAGCGCCCTGCGCGATCATCTGTTCGTTGAGCTGGCACAAGGCGAGCTCCGCTTCGTCCGCCGAGTGCCGGTCCCGCCGGAAGAAACCGTCGTCATCGGTCCATTCCTTCTCCGCGGTCTGCCGTTCTTCCTTTGGGGTCGCTTTCGTCTCGAAGGTGGTCGCGGCGATGTAGGCGGCGGCGTTGCGCACGGCCTCGCTCTGCTCCACCTCGCTCGTCGCCATGTCGAAGAGCGGGACCGCCAGCAACTTGAATGTCCCGACACGGGTCGAGATCCTGGGCGAGGCCAGGGCCGCCCCTTCGTAGTACGTAACCGTATAGGCGCTTTTCCCGGAGCCCACGCGGCGCGAGACCGAGTACTTGAAGGCGACAGCACTCTTCCCGCTGATGGGAGACGTGATCGGCGCCGCGGAACGTATGGTTCCGGAGAAGCCCGCCCATTTCCCGTCCACCGGCGCCTGCCCGGCGATGGCGTCGCGGATCCGTCCGCGATCACGCAGCCTGTCGAAGCCGGACCAGGCGGACGCGATGGAAAGCGTGGCCAGCAGCCCCGCGCCCACGGCAGGGACGGCCAGGGTGTTCGGGTCCGCGCCGAGTTGCACAAACAAGAGAACGAATGCCGCTATCGAGACCAGGCAGCCAACGAGACCGATGAGACAGGAACGCGCGCAACCTTTCAAGCGATACCCACGGTTCTGGCTCCCGCAAACGGGTTCACGGCGCGGACTTTCCCATAGAGCTGGCCGTGATTCAGGTCTTCCGTGTAGAGCGTTTCCGCTTCGAGGACCTCCGCGGCGGCGATGATGGCGCCGTCCCAGTAAGAGATTCCGTGCCGCAGCGCCAACTCGACGGCGGAGACGATGAGGGGATAGTCCGTCGGCACGGTGGGGAAGACGCGGTACGCCTCCATCAGGGCGATGGCCGCTTCCGGGGCCAGGGGCTTCTTGAACTTTCGGGTGACCGTGACATAGAACTCCTGCAGGACCTGGGCGGAGAGGCCGAAGTCACAGTCCTCGAGCAGTCCGAGCGCCCGCGTCCGCTTGGCCGCGTCGGTGCGGGACGCCGAGGCCGCGTACACGAGGATGTTGGTGTCGAAGAAGCACTCAACGCGCATGCAGGTCGTCGCGCGTCCACGAGGAAGTTCCGCGTCCGGCCCGGGAGGCGCGGCTGAGCTTGACGATGCGCTGTCGCGCCGCGTGAGCCCGCGACTCACGCGCCGTGAGCTGATCGAGGAACTCGCGGATGAGGGCGTTGACCGACGTCGAGCGCTCCGCGGCGATTCGCCGGGCATCGCGAAGAGTGGCCTCGTCGAGCGAGAGGGTGACGTTCTTCATGTCCACATACTATGTGTGACTGTGTGGAGGGTCAAACCGCGCCCCTTCGGCCAGAGGGCGTCTCAACGAGGCCCGGGCTTTCGTGCGGCGCGCGGTTCGCGTGCGCGGAATCCCTGGTCCGTCTTCTCGAAGCCGAGGGCCATCAGAATCGCCGGAAGATCCTCGGGACCGCAGTGGAGAAGTCGCGCGAGCGAGGCGCTGGCCTCGAAGGGACCCTTGCGCGCCTGGGCATGAGCCGCGCCCAGCAGGCTCTCGATCGCATCCACCCGGACGATCAGGCTTGCGAGCGCCTCGTACCCGCACGCCGCGTCGCGCGAGGGGTCAAGGCCGCCGCCGCCCCGAAGGGAGAGCGGTCCGGCCGGGAGCGGTGTCGCCGTCTTGTGTCGAACCTGAAACAGCACGGCCCGGATCCGCAGCGGATCGTCGCGAAGGAGCGAGGGCATGAAGACGTGTCGCCGTCCGAGCACGACGCCGAGACGCGCTAGTTCCCGTCTCTCAAACTGAGTCAGCGCCTCGATCGCGTTGCGCAGGGTGCGGCGGGGAGCCGAGCCCAGACTCTCGGCGAGGCGATAGAGGAGGCCGCGCACGGCTCCCGCCGCGTTCGCTTCAAGCGCGGTGAAGAGCGGCGCGATGCCTAGACGGACGTGGGCGGAAGCGAAGTCCGCGAGTCGTCGCCGCACGCGCTCCCGCCTCGGCGGATCGAGAAGATCCGACGCGAGGGCCTCCGCAAGCGGTGCGAGCAGCCGATCGCCTGGAAGCAACCGGCCCACTTTCGCCCCGCGCCACAAAATGGCGCCCTGGACGGTGAGTGCGAACGCGTCATCGCTCGACTCGACCAGCTCGTCCACGCGCGCGCCGATGTTCGCGCGCAACACGCGGTTCGCCGCCGCGCGGAGGGCGTGGGAATCTGCGCCGGGCAGAGGCTCGAACTCGAAGCCCGTGAGCCGCCCTGCCTTGATTCCCTGCAACAGCAGCGTGCCGTCCTCGGCGAGTTGCGATGCGACCTCCGCACCCTCGTGTCGCGCGATCAGCGTCGCGCCGGGATTCGCGTACTCCTCGCGCAGACGGGCGTGGAGCGCGTCGGCCAGCCGATCTTCGATCTCCCTTGTGCGCGCCTGCCAGGTCTCAGGATCTGCGAGCCATCCCGGCCGGTGGGAGACGTACGTCCAGGTCCGGATCCCGGCGATGCGATCGAGCAGCGCCGCGATGTCTCCGTCCGTCGTGTCGAGGGCCCGCACTTGCCGGTCCACCCAATCCCAGGGGAGGCCGCCATCGCTCGCCACGAGCAGACCGAAGACGCGGCTGAGCAGGCGAGTGTGCGCCTCCGCCATCACGTTCCGAAAATCCGGAATCTGGCACACATCCCACAACAGTCGGACATCCGTCGGCCGTTGCGCGAGCGCCGCGATGTCGGGATCGCGCGCGAGGACTTCGAGCGCACGCTGGTCGTCCGCGTGTCGCATCCGCACGAGCCACGGCTCGGGAGGTCGGTGATCGAGACTTTCGAGAAGGGCGTCGATGGACCCGAAGGCGAGGCGCGAGTTGCGCCAATAGACAGTTCGAAGAGCTTCGAAGCGATGTTGCTCGACCGCCTCCACGAGTGCTGGCGCGAAGCCTCCCAGATCGGTGGTGGCGCCGAAGGTCCCGTCGCGCACGTGCCGGCCGGCCCGCCCCGCGATCTGGCCGACTTCCGCGGGGTGCAGCCGACGCGAACCGATGCCGTCGTGCTTCGCGAGCGAGGTGAAGGTTACGTGCTCGAGGTCGAGATTCAAGCCCATGCCGATCGCGTCGGTGGCGACGAGATGATCGACTTCGCCCGACTGGTACAACTCCACCTGGGCGTTGCGGGCACGGGGGGAGAGAGCCCCGAAGACGAGGGCCGCGCCCCCGGCCCGGCTGCGGAGCCGTTCCGCCACCGCGTAGAGTTCCGCGATCGAGAACACGATCAGCGCGCTGCGCCTCGGTGTTCGCTCGAGTTTGCGCGGAGCGACGTAGCGAAGGGTCGAGAGCCGGGGCCGCGAAACGATCTCCGCGGTTGGCGCCAGTCGGCGCAGCAGAGGTCGGATGGTGTCCGCGCCGAGAAACATCGTTTCTCGTTCGCCTCGCGCGTGCATCAGCCGCTCCGTGAAGATGTGTCCGCGTTCGCGGTCGGCCGCGAGTTGCACCTCGTCCACCGCGAGGAAGTCGACGGGAGTCCCAACCGGCATCGCTTCCACCGTGCAGACGTAGTAGCGCGGAGTGCTTGGAAGAATGCGTTCCTCGCCGGTGATGAGGGCCACCCTATCGGCGCCGCGGGCCCGGACCAGGCGGTCGTAGTTCTCTCTGGCGAGCAGGCGGAGCGGGAATCCGATCATGCCGGTGCCGTGCTCCAGCATGCGCTCCATCGCGTGGTACGTCTTTCCGGTGTTGGTGGGCCCGAGCAGGGCGATTACGGGTGGCATCACCAGAGTCTTCTATCGCGTCAACGGACCGGCGGAGTCTAGCCTCCGGTACCGTCCCGAGCCGGGCGTACACTGCGGCCATGAAAACGCGCATCCTCTTGATAGGGACTATGGGATTTGCGGCGGCCGGGACCGCGGTGACGCCTTCCCTCTCAGTCGCCCAGGCCGTGAGTTCAGCGGCGACGCCGTTCGAGATCGTCGTCCACCGGAACGTCATGGTGAAAGCGCGCGATGGCGTTCGACTCGCAACCGACGTCTATTTGCCCGCCCGGAACGGTATCGTCTCCGCCCGCGTACCCGCGATCGTGGAACGGACGCCGTATAACAAGGACCGCGGGCCGGACACGTTCGTGAACTTCTTCGTCCCGCGCGGCTACGCGGTGGTCCTCCAGGACGTGCGCGGCCGGTATCGGTCGGAGGGGAAGTGGCGGCCGATCTCCGACGACGGGCCGGACGGCGCGGACCTCTTGAAGTGGATTGCCGAGCAGCCGTGGTCGAACGGCAAGGCGGGCATGGTCGGCACGTCGTACGCCGGCGCTACGCAACACGCGGTGGGCATCACCGGCGCTCCGGCGCTGGCCGCGCTCGTTCCGGTGGATGCGATGAGCGACGCGGGCTACTTCGGCATCCGACACAACGGGGCCTTCGAACTCCGATGGCTGAACTGGATCCTCACGTTGGGGAACGCCAGCGGTCAAAGTGCGGGACCTTCCGGTCTTTCGCCCGGGGCCTTCGGTTCGCTCGCCGGCCTGAGGGCGGCGAAGGAGCCGGCCGCGGCCGCTGCCCTCACCGCGATGGGCAGCCAGGTGCGCGAATATGTGAAGGCTCTGCCTCTTCGTCCGGGAACGACGCCGCTCAAGTTCGCCCCCGACTACGAATCGTGGCTCATCGAAGCGATGCGTCATGGCGACAACGATTCCTTCTGGTCCGATATGGGTTCGAGCGTCATCGATCATGTGGCCCGGTATCAGGACGTTCCGGTCCTGCATCTCACCGGTTGGTACGACTCGTGGGCAGCGCAGGTAGCGAACCTCAATTACGTGGCGCTTTCGAAAGCGAAGAAGCAGCCGCAGCGCCTGATGATCGGGCCGTGGACTCACGGCGGACAGGGCACGAGCTTCTCGGGCCTCGCGGACTTCGGCCCGACCGCCGCGATCAGCATGAACGATCTGCGCCTGCGCTGGTTCGAACGCTGGTTGAAGGGCATGGACAATGGCGTCGAGCGTGACGCGCCGGTGCGGCTCTTCGTCATGGGCTCCGGCGAACCCCACAAGACGAAGGAGGGCCGACTCTTTGTGGGCGGCGTCTGGCGGGACGAACGCGAGTGGCCGCTGGCCCGCGCGGTCGACACGGACTATTTCCTGCATGCCGATGGAACGCTCTCGACCCGGCCGCCCGCCGAAGCGCCTCCCTCGCGCTACGACTTCGATCCGCGCAAGCCGGTCCCCACGATCGGCGGGAACGTTTCATCCGAGGGTGTTCTCATGCTTCGCGGCGCGCAGGATCAGCGTTGCACCGCGGACAACTGGCTGTGTTCCGACACCATGCCCCTTTCCGCTCGCCCCGACGTATTGGTCTTTGAGACCCCGCCGCTCGAGCGCGACGTCGAAGTGACCGGCCGGCTGGTGGTGAAACTCTGGGCAAGTTCGGACGGGCCCGACACCGACTTCACCGCGAAGCTCATCGACGTCTACCCGCCGAACGCCGATTTCCCCGCGGGAGTCGACTTGAACGTCGGCGACAGCATCGTGCGCGCCCGATACCGCGAATCGCTCAAGAGCGCGAAGCCCCTGGAGCCGGGGAAGCCCTGCGAGTTCACGATCGAGATGTACCCGACGTCGCTCGTGTTCCGCCGCGGGCATCGCATCCGCATCGACATATCGAGCAGCAACTTCCCGCGTTTCGACGTGAATCCGAACACCGGCGAGCCGCTCAACGAACAGCGTCGTTCGCGCATCGCGGTGAACTCGATCTATCACGATCCGCAGCACCCCTCGCGGATCGTGCTTCCGGTTATCCCGATTCCCGCCAAACCTGCGGAGCCAAAAGGCCCGCGCTGAATCTCAGGGACCTTCGCGTCTGCGAAAGATCACCATGTGCTGCCAGGGCAGGGTCGCGACCGTGCGGACCCATTCGAGAGGATGCACGGCGGCTTCGCGCTTCACCTGAGCCTCGCTCATCTTGTGCACGGCCTTGATCGGCACCGTGGGATCCTCTTCGCGATACTCGACGAACACGAGCCGGCCACCGGGCCTGAGCGCCCGAGTGATGCTGGCGAGCATCTCGTAGGGGTAGGCCAGCTCGTGGTACACGTCGACCATGATGGCGAGGTCGACCGATGCCTCGGGCAGACGCGCGTCGTCTTCCGCACCGAGAACCGGCTGAATCTGGGTCAACCCGGTCCTTCGAACCATGGCCTCGAGCATGCTCACCATCTCTGGTTGGACGTCCACGGCCAGGGCCTTGCCCCCGGGCATGATCGCGGGAGCCATACGCCGGGTCAGATAACCGGTGCCCGCTCCGATGTCGGCCACGACCATGCCCGGGCGAAGGCCGAGCGCGGTCACGAGCAGATCGGTGCGTTCCTCCTCCTCGCGTTCCGAGCGCTCCAGCCAGGACGCGCCCTGATAGCCCATGACCGCGGCGATCTCGCGGCCCATGTAACGCTTTCCGATTCCATCTCGTGTGACGGGGACAGCCTCGTAGCGCTGGCCGCTCGCCGGGGCCGTGGTCGCCCGTTGGCTGGTGGCGCAACCTACGGCCGCGGACATGGAAAGCATCAACGCCGTCAGGGCGAACCGAACTGCGAAACAGGGCATTGCGGAACACTACACTCGCGTTCGCTACGGACCCGCGCCTGGCTCGAAGCGCCACCGGGGCCCCGGACTCGGCATCACCGCGACCTCGCTCGCAAGGGCAACCAGTACGATCTCCAGTCGCTGCCTTTGGGCTGCGAGGTCGAAGCCGAAGTAGCGCGCTGGGTAAGGCTCGAAGCGAGCAAGAGCCCGCGTGAAAGTCCGCGTGGCGCCAGTGGAGTTCCCTCGCTCGAGGTGAAGAAATCCCACACTGACCTGGATGAGTGCCTGAAAGAAATCGCGTGACGGCCCGCGCAGACCCAGCCACATCCCCTCGAGCGTTTCGTGACACTCGAAGTAGCGGCCGCGGTTGAATTGCTCCACGGCACGGTCGAAGGCGAGCCGCTGCTCCCTCGTCAGTTCCGGCTCGGCCAGGCCGCGCATCATCGAGACGATACGCCGCGGGCGGGCCATCGCGCGGCCTAAGATGCGGGATGCTCAACTGGATCTGGGCCGGTTTCTTCTTCGTGGCCTTCCTCGCCGGCCTCATCCGCTGGCTGGTGTTCGGCGAACCGGGAGTGTGGGCGGCCATGGTGAGTTCGAGCTTCGAGATGGCGAAGACCGGCTTCGAGATATCGATCGGACTCACCGGTGTCATGTGCCTCTGGCTCGGGATCATGAAGATCGGGGAGAAGGGCGGCGCCGTGACTCTGGTCGCGCGCGCCTTCGATCCGCTGCTCCGCCGGCTCTTCCCGAGTATTCCGCCCGCTCATCCCGCGGGCGCTTCGATCGTGATGAACCTCTCCGCGAACATGCTGGGCCTCGATAACGCCGCGACCCCGCTCGGGCTCAAGGCCATGAAGGAGCTGCAGGAGATCAACCCCGAGCCCGACACCGCAAGCAACGACCAGATCATGTTTCTCGTGATCAACGCCTCGGCGGTCACCCTGATTCCGACCGCGATCATGACCTACCGCGCGCAGATGGGCGCCGCCGACCCGACGGACGTGTTCCTTCCACTCCTGATCGCGACCTTCTGCAGCACCATGACCGGGATCCTCGTGACCGCGCGCATGCAGGGACTGCGGCTCTGGAACCCGGTCACGGCCGCCTACTTCGGGAGCGCGACCCTGATCATCGGTCTGCTCGCCGCCTACGTGAGCACACTCGACAAGGAGACGATGGAACGCCAGACCTCGCTCTTCGCGAACCTGTCGATCTTCTCGCTGATCGTGGGCTTCCTCCTGCTGGCGGTGCAAAAGGGTATCGCGGTCTACGAGACGTTCGTCGAGGGTGCCAAGGAAGGCTTCACCGTGGCGATCGGGATCATCCCGCACCTCGTCGGAATGCTCGTGGCCATCGGCATTCTGCGGACGAGCGGCGTGCTCGACCAGGCGCTCGATATGGTCCGGTTGCTCGTCGCCGGTCTCGGCCTCGACGGCCGATGGGTCGACGCGCTGCCGGTGGCTCTCGTGCGGCCGCTCTCGGGGAGCGGCGCGCGCGGTCTGGTGATCGAGACGATGAAGACGCTCGGCGCCGATTCGTTCGCGGGCCGGCTCGCCTGCATCATCCAGGGCAGCACCGAGACGACGTTTTATGTGCTCGCGGTGTACTTCGGTTCGGTGGGGATCAAGAACACGAGGCACGCCATCGCCTGCGGTCTCACTGCGGAGTTCGCGGGGTTCCTGGGTGCGGTCGCGGTGGCCTACCTCTTCTTCGGCTAGGAGCCGTGCGGCAGAAGGGCTCCTGGCCCCCGAGGGGCGGCTTCGCGCTCCACCAGACGGCGGTCTGCCCGGCCGTCGAAGGGGCTAGCCCGGATTATTCATGAGGAATCGTCGCGAGACGTTCGAGACCGTGTCAATGGCGGGCAAGCGCAGCAACGAGCGACGCAACAGTATTGGACATACTGTGAGGAGACGAGGAGCGAGCACGCCCGCCAGTGGCGCGG
>JANNJB010000014.1:0-9628 GCA_031405615.1 Vicinamibacteria bacterium
GACGAACGGTCTCGTGCACCACGGGTTTTACAATTGGATAGGCCACACGCAGTGCGCGACCAAACTTGATTGAGAATCCAGTAGGTGCCGTCAACCGCCACGGGCGACGAGACCTCTCCCGGTCTCAATGCGGCGATCGCCGAGGACAAGGCGGGGTTCAAGTCCTCGGGCTCGACCCGACCGAGGTCTCCGCCGGCTGGGCGGCTGGCGCTCGTCGACTGCTCGCGGGCGAGGGTCTCGAAATCCTCGCCTTTCCTGATCCGTTCCACCAAGGCCTTCGCGGACTCCTGGGCGCCCTCCCCTTTCACCACGATCTCCATGAGGTGAACCGTGGCCTTGCGGGTGAAATCGGAGGCCTTGCGGCGTTCGTACTCGGCGCGGAGATCAGCTTCGCTGACCTGAGCCTTCGGGTCGACTTCGCGCGAGCGCACCTGCCGAACTACGACCGAGCGTTCGATGTTCCTCCGAAGCGCGTCGAGGGTCAGGCCTTCGCGCTTGAGCTGAGCCATGAACTCGGCCTCATTCGTGATGTTCTGTTCCTTCTTGATGTCGTCGATGACCTGATCGAGGTACTCCGCGCGCAGCTTCATCCCAAGGGAAGCGGCGCGATCGACGAGAAGGAGCTCCTCCATGGCCTCCTCGAGGAGGCGGGCGTTGTTCTGACGCAGGAAGGCCTCGATCTCACCCTCGGGAACTCGAGCCGCTTGAACCGCGGCCATTTGCCGGGCTTCGAATTCGGAAAGGGTCACGATCTGTCCATTGACCCGCGCGATGACGCGTTCGATCACATCGCCCCGAACCAGGACGGTGGCGCCAAGCGCCGCCGCCAGAAAAACGCTAACGAGCCGTAACCGCTTCATAGTTCACCTGTGCCTGGAAGACCAGTCCGTCGATCAGTTGCTTCATCCTGAGCCGCGCCTTCGCTTCCAGGATCCTCGACTCGATGTCCGCGCGCGCGTCCTCAAAAGAGCGAGTGGTGGGGCTTGTCCGGGCCTCCAGCCGGAGGACATGGTAACCGAAGGAGGTGGTTACTATCCCGGAGATCTGACCCGCCTTGAGGCCAAAGGCCGCCTGTTCGATCTCGGGCGGCAACTCCCCGCGCCGGAAGGACCCGAGCCGACCGCCCCCGGCCGCCTGGGGAGAACGAGACCGGGTCCGCGCCAGGAGTTCGAAGGCGTTGCGGTCGGCGGCGAGGATGCGCACGACATCGCGGGCCTCCTGCATGGTGGAAAGCAGGATCTCCCGGATCGTCACCGATTCCTCAACAAGCGCCAACTCCGGATGAGCCTCGTGGTGCGCCCTCGCCTCGGCTTCGGTGACGGTTCCGGGCTTGAGGGCCGAGGCCAGCCATCGTTCGGCCTCGGCTCGATTCTCTTCTGCCTCCTTGTGCCCGTGCCGCACAGCGGCGATCGAGACCACCCTCTCTTCAACGAATCGGCTGAAGGCCGATGCGCGCATGACCGGATCGGAAGTGTCGGTGCCGCTTGTCGCGAGCGGCTCCAATTCCTTGAGGAAAGCGCTTCGGCGAATATCCACGCCTTCGAAGCGAATCACAACCGGATCGTAGGGGGCCCGGCAGCCGACCAGGCACAGCGCCGCCCCGAGGACAAAGACGGCGAGACGGTCCTTGCGCAAGCTTCCACTGACCAGATCGATCACGATCTCTCGATTTTCGCCTGTCGGAGGCGTTCGAGCACGGCCCGCGTCGTATCGAGGGGCGCTCCCGGCGGCAGGGGCACAGATAGCGTCTTACCCGCGGAACCGAGCTTGGCCCCCGCCCAGGACGCTATGAGCGCCGCGAGCCTCGCGGGGTCAATGGGCGGCGCGTCGCCGAAGAAGAGGTCGAGCCGGGAACCGGCGCGGTCGACCCGCTGTATGCCGAGTTCCTCGGCGCGAACCCGCAGCCGTGAATAGGTGATGAGGTCGATCGCCTCCTGCGGAAGCGGGCCAAAACGATCGCGCAGGTCGGCCTCGATCGCCTCGATGTCCTCCTCTCTCGCCGCGTCAGCCGCCCGCTTGTAGATCAGGATGCGGTCGCGGGCCTCGGCGATGTAGCTCATGCGAAGACGCAGATCGATTCTCAGATTGAGGGCGGTTCGCTCGGGGACGTTCGTTTCTCCACCCGCCTGCATGTCGCGAACCGCGTCACCAAGGAGCTTGAGGTACAGATCGAGACCGACGGCGAGGATGTGCCCGCTCTGCTCGCCTCCGAGGAGATTCCCGGCCCCGCGCATTTCGAGGTCGAGCGCAGCCAGCCGGAAACCCGAACCGAGATCCGAAAACTCACGTATCGCGGCGAGACGACGCTGCGCGACCTCGGAAAGAACGCGACCCGGAGGGACCATCAGGTACGCGAATGCCGGCCGATCGGAGCGGCCGACCCGGCCTCGAAGCTGATAGAGCTGGGCGAGGCCAAAGCGATCCGCGCGGTGCACGATGAGGGTGTTGGCTTTCGGAACGTCGAGGCCGTTCTCCACGATGGTGGTCGCGACGAGCACATCCGCCCGGCCATCGACGAACGCCAGCATCGCTTTCTCGAGTTCACTCTCGGTCATGCTTCCATGGCCGACCACCACCCGGGCTTCGGGCACCAGTTCCTTGATCATGCTCGCGAGCGAGTAGATCGATTCCACGCGATTGTGAACAACGTAGACCTGTCCCTCCCGCTCCATCTCGTGTCGGATCGCGGTCGCGATCAAATCTTTCGAGAACTTCACCACCATGGTTTGAATCGCGAGTCGGTCGCGGGGAGGAGTTTCGATCACCGACATGTCGCGGAGACCGGAAAGCCCCATCTGAAGCGTCCTCGGAATCGGCGTGGCCGACAGCGTGAGCGAGTCGATCGTGGTCTTCTTCTGCTTGAGCCTTTCCTTGGCGGCCACGCCGAAGCGCTGCTCTTCGTCCACGATCACGAGACCGAGGTCCTTGAACTCGGCTTCCTTCGCGAGCACGCGGTGGGTGCCGATGACGATGTCGACCTTGCCCTCGGCGGCTCGTTGGAGAACGTCCTTGTTCTCTTTGGGCGAGCGGAGGCGGGACACCATTTCCGTGGTCACCGGGAAGGGCGCAAAACGGCGTCTGAACGTCTGCAGGTGCTGGAGCGCGAGGATGGTAGTGGGGGCGAGGACCACGACCTGCTTGGAGTCGGCGACCGCGCGCATCGCCGCGCGCATGGCAACCTCGGTTTTTCCGTAGCCCACGTCCCCGCAGACCAGCCGGTCCATGGGCGTGGGCGAGGACATGTCGGCGAACACGTCGTCGATCGCCTTCTTCTGGTCCGGCGTCTCTTCGTATTCGAACGCGTTCTCGAATTCGGACATCCAGGGCGACATCGGAGAGAAGGCGTGGCCCATGCGGGTCTTACGTTCCGCGTGGACCTTCAAGAGTTCGGCGGCCATGTCCCGCATCGCCTTCTTGACCCGGGACTTGGTCTTGGTCCATCCCGTGCCGCCCAGTTTGTCGAGCGATGGATTGGCGCTTTCGGCGGCGCGGTGTTTCTGGATCCGGTGAAAGGACTCGACGGGTACCCGAAGCAGATCGCCGCCCTGGTAGCTCACCACCATGAATTCGGCATCGGACCCGAGGACGTGCAGGCTTTCAAGACCGACGAAGCGGCCGATGCCGTGGTCCTCATGAACCACGTAATCGCCGGGTTTGAGATCTCGAAAATCCGAGAGGAAGGACCGGACGACATTCCGGCGCTTGTGAACGTGGACCTCTTCGGGAAACACGTCGCCGTCGGCGAGGAGACGCAGCCCGCCCCCGGAGAACTCCACGCCGCGAGAAAGATGGCCCGCCCCGACCTCGACGCTCGCGGCCTCGCCGGTTGCGATGCCGCCTTCGAACAGCGTCTCGCTCAGCCGTTGCGCGCGGCCGGGCGTCCCGAGGAGGATGAACGTCTTGCCGGTGGAAGCCTTGAGGTCTTCACGAAGCTGCTTAAGATCGCCACGGTATTGCTGGGCGGGCCGGGAGGCGATGTGAATCGACTCTCCTCCGGGCGCGATCTCGTGGAGATCCGTCCGCTCCGCGCGGCTGAGGTATGACCGGACGATCTCGGGATCGACGAACGTCTCGAAGGACTTCTGGGTCTGCGGATCGTCGGGATCAAGATCCGCGTGAAGTGCCGTCTTGACGTGCAGAGCCCGCTCCATCTCGGCGCGCACCGCGTCGGGATCAATAACCACGAGCCAATGCGGCGGGAGGATCTCGGGAATCGCGAGTCGCGTGCCGCCAGCGGGAACGCCAAACGGGAGGAGCGTCACCTCATCAACTTCGTGACGCCTCCTCTGGGTCGCCGGGTCGAACTCGCGGAGGCTGTCGATTCGATCGCCAAAGAATTCGATGCGGAGCGGCCAGAGCCGCCCGGGCGGAAAGACGTCGACGATGCCTCCCCGGCGCGCGAAAGCGCCCGCCTCGACCACCGGATCTTCGCGACGGTAGCCGGCTCCATCGAGGTGATCGAGGAGCATGTCGACAAGCAGCTCCTCGCCGACCCGAACGCTCAGCCGCTTTTGGTCGATCACGTCCGGCGCGGGAACGGAGTGGGCGAGAGCGGGCGCCGAGAGAAGAACGGCGCGGACCGTTCCGTCGTGAAGCGCCAGCGTGGATTGTGTTCGTTCGTGGTCCTCGGGGGTCGGACCCACCCCCTTGAGCAGCGGCGGCACGTCGCGGAATGTGGCCAGGGTTCCGGGCGCTCCGAGCCACGGGATCAGGGTTTCGGCGTCCCCCGCCAGCGTCTCGATGTCCTTCTCATGGGCCGCCACAAACACGAGCAGGCGGTTCGTGCCGGCCAGCGGGACCAGAAGGCGCGCCGGGCCAAAGAGTCCGGTGACCTGGGTGGTCCGGCCCTCCTCGATCGCTCTTTGCAGGGCCTCAAACCCGCTCTCCTGGGCCAGAAACGACGCCGGGGTCTTCACTGCGAAGCGGCGGCTCCGGTCTCGGCTTTCCTGATCAGGGCGGTGGTGGATTTCTCAGGAACCAGTTCGACGCGGATCACGCGGCCGCCCAGGGCCTCGACCTCCTGGCGGCCCACGATCTGGTCGAGCGCCCAGTCGGCGCCCTTCACCAGCACGTCCGGGCGGAGCGCCTTGATGGTTTCGAGGGGCGTGTCCTCGTCGTAGATGACGACGCGGTCCACCCCCTCGAGGGCCAGCAGCGCTTCTGCCCGCTCGTGTTCGCTGATCACCGGCCGCGCCTCGCCCTTGAGCCGTTTCACCGAGACGTCGGAGTTGATCCCGACCACGAGCACGTCGCCCTCAGCCCTGGCCTGCTCAAGAAGACGAATGTGCCCGGCATGGAGAATGTCGAAGCAGCCGTTCGTGAACACGACCTGTTGTCCGAGGGCCCGAAAACTCGCGCGGTCGTTTTGAAGCGACGCTCGCGTCTCGGCATGACGCCGCCGGCCGAGCCGTTCCGCCGGCCGCAGTTCCAGCTCCGCGCGTTCGGGCGGCGGGTCCATCAGAAGCGTTTCCGAGAACGTCCACCGGTGACGTGGCCGGTACACGCCCACATCCTTGACCCGGCTGCGAACGCGGAACGAGTAGAGACCGCGATGGTAGTCGTAGGGTGTTCCGTCCCGTCGATGCGCGGCGATGTCGAGAATGTAGCTGCCCTCGACCAGACGCAGGTCCTGAATCTCGAAGCTCAGTTGAAAGGCGCCGGTTGCCCGCTTCGACTTGAACTCTTCGATGTGCGTGTTGGTGCCGTAGACGGAGACGCCATCCGCGGTGAAGATCCCCACTCCGAAGACGAAATCCTCAACCGGCGTTCGGGCCTCGCCTCGAACCGCCAGCCGGACCATGTCGCCGGGGACGAAGACGTGAGCGGTTCTTCCCTCCGCATCCTGCAGGTGAACTTCGTGAAGCAGGATCTCCCCGCTCCCCCATCTCCGCTTCTCCTCCGGCGCGTCCGCGGTCACCTTGTCGTCGCTCGATCCGATGTCGCGGACCTCCTGCCGACCGAGCTGTTCGTTTTCCTTGAGGGCGACGAAACTCAGGTAGGCGTCGACCACGCGCTTCGGGTCGCCCGAGTCGACCGCCTTTCCTTTGCGCAGCCAGAGCGCTTCGTCGCACATCTTCTCGACGAGGCCCAGACTGTGGGTGACGATCACGATGGTCTTGCCCCGGCGGCGGAATTCCCCGATCTTGTCGAGGCATTTTCGCGTGAATGCTTCGTCTCCCACCGCGAGGACTTCGTCGATCAGCAGGATGTCGGGGTCGACGTGGATGGCGACGGCAAACCCGAGTCTCGCGTACATGCCGGACGAATAGGTCTTGACCGGTGCGTCGATGAAGTCCTTCATCTCCGCGAACTCCACGATCTCGTCGAACCGCCGGTTCACTTCGGCCCGGGTCAGGCCAAGCATCACGCCGTTGATCGCGACATTCTCGCGGCCGCTGATTTCGGGATGGAACCCTGCGCCGAGCTCGATCAGAGCAGAGACGCGGCCCGAAACGTCGAGGGTCCCGCTCGAGGGCTTCGTGATGCCCGAGAGCAGTTTCAGCGTGGTTGATTTGCCCGAACCGTTCTCACCGAGGATTCCGTAGGTGCAGCCGCGGGGAATGTCGAAGGAGACGTGGTCGAGTGCCGTGAAGAGATCGCTCGGGCTCAGGTCTCGTATGAGCGAACCGGAAACAATCGCGCTCTTGAGAGTCGTGAACTGATTCTTGTGGAGGAACCGGCGGTAGACCTTGGTCAGGTCGCGGGCGGAGATGGCGACCCCGGCATCGGTGCGCGCGGTTCCGGTCACAACTCCTCCGCGAGGGCGTCCCGAAGCCGGTCGAAGAGGAAGCACCCGAAAGCGAACACGAGCACCGCAACCAGAGCAGCCCCGCCCAGACCCACCCAGTGATCGAACCGACCCTCGAACAACATCTGTTGATAGCTCACCACGATGTGGCTCATGGGGTTCAACCGGAGCACGTTCCGGAAAGGGCCTTCGATCGAGCCGTAGACGTACAGGATCGGCGAGGCGAAGAACCAGAGGTGGAAGAGATGGCCGAGGATGTTCGTGAGATCACGGAAGTGCACGGTGAGCGCGGAGAGGGCGAGCGCCATGCCGAGGGCCAGGACGAGCTGGATGAGAAGGGGTATCGGAAACAAGAGGGCGGCTAAAGAGAGCTTCTGATTCCAGATCACGAAGAAGAGCAGGATGGGCAGGGACAGAAGAAAGTTGAACAGGTTTGTGATCACGCTGACCGTGGGAAGGATCTCCGGCGGAAACAACACCTTCTTGAGCAACCCCCCGCTGCTGACCAGGACCGTCGAGCCTTCAAGAACCGCGGCCTGGAAAAAACTCCAGGGAAGGATGCCGCACGCAAAGAAGAGCAGGTACGGCTCCATCTCTTTGGGTCTCTGACCGGGCAGGACATAGGCGAAGACGATGCCGTAGGTCAGCAGGTGGAGCAGGGGATTGATGAAGCTCCACACGAAGCCCAGAACGGAGCCGCGATAGCGGGCCTTGAGTTCACGCGAGACAAGACTCTCGATCAGAGCCCTGTAGCGGAAAAGCGTCTTGATCTGAGCGAGTATCTGCGGCCTCGCGCTCAGTCGCCCTTGGTGTGGGATGCCACGGAGAGGCGGGCCACGGCCTTGACGTAGTCGGCTTGCGCTTCGTTGAAGCCTTCTTCGTCCTTCACCATCTTCATTCGTTCCGCGGCCTGCGCGCGGGCCAGTTCGGCCTTCGCCACATCGATCTCCGCGGCGAGCTCGCCGCCTTCGGCCATGATGTGGACGCGGTCGGGCAGCACTTCGCAGAAGCCGAACAGACAAACGATACGCCCGGTTTCAGCGCCCTTTTTGTAGATGATTTCACCCGCGCCAAGCGTCGCGAGCATGGGAATGTGCCCGGGGAGCACGCCGAACGAACCCTCTGATCCGGGGGCCTGGACGGAGTCGACCTCGTCCCGGACCAGGAGTCCATGCGGGGTGACCACTTCGAGAGTGAGCTTGGTCGGGAAGTTGGGGTTCGACATGATCCGCGGCTTTTACGCCGCCATTTTCTTGGCGGCTTCGATGACATCTTCGATGGCGCCGGCCATGTAGAACGCCTGTTCGGGAAGATGGTCGACCTCCCCGTTGACGATGGTCTTGAAGCTGCGGACGTTGTCTTCGAGAGAAACGTACTTGCCCGGGATGCCGGTGAACTGCTCGCCGACGTGGAAGGGCTGAGACAGGAACTTCTGGATCTTGCGGGCGCGGCCGACGATCACGCGGTCGTCTTCCGAGAGCTCGTCAATGCCGAGGATGGCGATGATGTCCTGGAGATCCTTGTAGCGCTGGAGGATCTGCTTCACCGCGAGGGCGGTGTTGTAGTGCTCCTTGCCGAGGATGCGCGGGTCGAGGATGCGCGACGACGACGCCAGCGGGTCGACGGCGGGATAGATGCCGAGTTGGGCGATCTGACGCGACAGGTTGGTGGTGGCGTCAAGGTGAGCGAACGCGGTGGCGGGTGCGGGGTCCGTGTAGTCGTCGGCGGGCACATAGATCGCCTGAATCGACGTGATCGAGCCCTTCTTGGTCGAGGTGATGCGCTCCTGGAGCGCGCCCATTTCGGTCTGCAGCGTGGGCTGGTAGCCGACCGCGGACGGCATGCGGCCGAGGAGCGCTGAGACTTCAGATCCGGCCTGGGTGAAGCGGAAGATGTTGTCGACGAAGAGCAGAACGTCCTTGCCCTCTTCGTCGCGGAAGTACTCGGCGGCGGTGAGACCGGTGAGGGCGACGCGCAGGCGGGCCCCGGGCGGCTCGGTCATCTGACCGTAGATGAGAGCGGCTTTGCTCTTCTCGAAGTTCTTGGTGTCAAGAACGCCCGACTCCTGAAACTCAAGCCAGAGATCGTTGCCCTCGCGGGTCCGCTCCCCGACCCCCGCGAACACGGAGACGCCGCCGTGCTTCTTCGCGAGGTTGTAGATGAGTTCCTGAATGATGACCGTCTTGCCGACGCCGGCGCCACCGAAGAGGCCAATCTTGCCCCCCCCGAAGGTAGGGCTCGATGAGATCGATGACCTTGATGCCGGTCTCGAACATTTCGAGTTTGGTGGACTGCTGATCGAACGCGGGCGCGGGACGGTGGATGGGATAGCGCTTGTCGCTCTTGACCGGACCAAACTCGTCGACCGGTTCGCCGAGGACGTTCAGAACGCGACCCAGTGTTCCCGGACCGACCGGAACCATGATCGCGTCTCCGGTGTCTTTCGCCACCATGCCTCGAACCATTCCTTCCGTGGGCTGCATGCTGACGCAGCGAACTCTGTTCTCGCCCAGGTGCTGTTCCACCTCGACCACCACCCGGTTCTTCCCGCCTTCGATATTGACTGCGTTGTAGATGGCGGGGACGCCTTGCGGGAACTCGATGTCCACCACGGGACCGATCACCTGAATGACTCGACCGATGTTCTCTGACGCCATGGTTCTTATCCGTTCGTTCTTTCGTTGGGTGGGGCTTCGGTTTTAAGGCTTTGGCGGCCTGGACGCTTAGGCGGCCGAGCCCGAAACGACCTCGATGATTTCCTTGGTGATCGCCGCCTGACGCACCTTGTTCATGTAGAGCGTGAGACTGTCGATGGTCTGCGAGGCGTTGCGGGTGGCCGAATCCATGGCGGCCATTCGGGCTCCATGTTCGGCGGCATTC
>JANNJB010000015.1:0-8226 GCA_031405615.1 Vicinamibacteria bacterium
GAGCCGACCGATGTTCAGCCAATCCCGCGGCCACCTGGAAGGCGGAAGACCTTGAAGCTGAAGTTCTTCGGGGCGACCGACGTTGGACGGCGGAGGAAGAATAACGAGGACTACTTCGGAATTTTCGAGTCCCACCAGCTCTTTGTCGTCGCCGACGGCATGGGGGGACACGCCGCCGGCGAAATCGCGTCGAGCACGGCGGTTCAGGCGGTGGCCGAATTTGTCGCCCTCACCGCTAAGGAAACCGACATCACGTGGCCCTGGGGCGTCGACCCGAGTCTTTCCCTCGTCGCAAACCGCCTCAAGACCGCGGTCCGCTTCGGCAACCAGAAGGTTCTGGACCTCAGTCTCACCCAGGCCGACTACGAGGGCATGGCCACCACCATCGTGGGGATTCTCTTCGAGGACGCCACTGCGCACATCGCCCATGTCGGCGATTCGCGCCTCTACCTGATCAACGAGGCCGGGATCACCCAGGTCACGGTCGACCACTCGTGGGTCCTCGAGCAGGTGGCTCTCGGTGTGCTCACCCACGAACAGGCCCGCTCGCATCCGCTCCGCAACGTGGTGACCCGCGCCATCGGCGCCGCCCCCGAGCTCAACGTCGACATCACCTCCCACGTGATGGCGGTGGGCGACGTGCTCCTCATCTGCTCGGACGGGCTCTCCGGGATGGTGGTCGACTCGGAGCTTGAAAAGATCGTCCGCAACAACCCCGATCCGCAGAAAGCGGCGGAAGAACTGGTGGTCGAGGCCAACGCCCACGGCGGCGAGGACAACATCACCGTCCTGCTCGTGAAGCGAGACGAGTGAGCGCTCGAGGTCATCGCTCGATGCGTTGCAGCCGTCGATTCCCATGACCTCGAACAGCGGCGCCGCACGCCAGAATCCTGCCCCCTCCGGGTACCACATCGGGAGATACAGAGTCCGGGCGCGCCTGGGCAAAGGCGGGATGGGCGTGGTGTACCTCGGTCGCGACGAGACCCTCGATCGGGATGTCGCGATCAAGACCCTGCGACTCGAGGGTTCGCCGGACGACGAGAGCCGCGGGCGGTTCGAAATCGAAGCCAAGGCGGCGGCCCGGCTTCAGCACCCCAACATCGTCACCGTCTTCGAACTGGGCGAGGATCGCGGCCTGCCCTACATCGCGATGGAGATCCTCGGCGGGGAGGATCTCGAGACCCTGCTTCGCTCGGGCGAAAGACTGTCGGCGACCGAACGCCTCGACATCGTGATCCAGACTCTGCGCGGCCTCGACTTCGCCCACTCGCATCAGATCGTCCACCGGGACGTCAAGCCCTCGAACATCCGCGTCCTCGACGACGGAGGGGTGAAGATCCTGGACTTCGGCATCGCCAAGGTGGAGAGCACTTCGGTCACCCGCGCGGGAATGATGGTGGGGACGCCGTACTACATGAGCCCGGAGCACATCCGGGGCGGTGTCCTCGATGGCCGCACCGATGTTTTCGCGGTCGGAGTGATCCTTCACGAACTCTTCGCGGGCCAGCGGCCCTTCATGGCCGACGACCCGACGCGTGTCCTGTATCGGATCGTCAATGAGCCTCACCCCAAGCTCAAACTCGACGCCGCCGGCCCCCTCACCGCGCAAATCCAGGGAATCATCGACAAGGCGCTCGAGAAAGACGCGGACGCGCGCTTCGCGTCCGCCGCGCTGATGGCCGACGCCTTGCAGCGAGTCCGCGAACGGTACCCGACACCCAGGCTGTCGACCGACGACGTGGCCGCCCTTTCGCAAGCCCGAAAGACGTTCGCGGCTCGAAACACCGACGCCTCGATCGCGGGGGTCGTCGAGGCCATCGCCCGCGCCAATCCCGAGGCCGCCGAGGCCCAGCGCCTTCGCCGGCTCCTCAATCGAAAGCCGCTCGATCCCCAGGCGACGGCTGCGACCGCGACGTTTCCTGAACTGGACGCGACCTTTGGACGCGCGATGGCGCGGGGCGACGAGACCGTCGCCTCGGGCCGCACGATCAGCGGCAGCGCCGCGACCATCGTCCACGGGGGCCGTCCGGGTGACTCCGGTGCAGCCCCTTCAGCCAGCCAGTCGAACATTCTCGTCTACGCGGCCATCGGGGCGGCCCTGGTAACGGGCGGTGTCGCGGCCTTCCTCTACTTCAATCAGCCGAAGACTCCCGATGCGGCATCCGCCCGTCCATCCCCCACGATCACGGAGATCTTCGTGCCCGGCGCGGAGCCTGCCCCGAGTAAACCAAAGGCGGCGGAGGTTGCGCCGACGAAGCCGTCCGGCCCCGTCGCGGCGGTGGCAAAGGTGACGATCGAGATCACTTCGCAACCCCCGGGGGCCACCGTCCGCGTCGATCGCAAAGCCGTGGGCGTCACCCCCTTGCGCACCGACGTCGCCGCGACCGCGCCGCATTCGGTGACGCTGTCACTCGACGGCTACGAGTCGAAGGACATCAGTGTGGCGGTGCCGATCCCATCGTCCGTCAGCGCGACGCTCGCGCCCAAGGGGCCCCCCGCGACCCTGGTCGTCGAGAGCGGCTATCCGGTCACGGTGACGGTCTCGGGCCGGGTCGTGGCCTCCGACAAGGCCGGGGTGACCGCCACCGTGAGTGCGGGAAGTCACGAGGTCCTCCTCGAAGCGCCGTCCATCTTCCTCAAGCACCGGGAATCGGTCCGCCTCGAAGCCGGGGGCACGGAGACGGTCAGGACACCCGCCACCGGTAAGCTTGGCGTGCGCGCGACCCCCGACAACTGCAAGATCTTCGTGAATGGGGTGTTCGTCGACTACCCGCCCATTCTCGACCGCACCATCGCGGCCGGGAATCACGTCCTGGCCTTCGAGTGGCCGGGCGGTGTGCGCGTCGAGGAAAAGGTCCTGATTCAGCCTGGGAAAACCGCCTTTGTTCAGGGAAGAAAGCCGTGAAGTGGCCGCTGCTGCTTTCCGTTTCGGCCGCGACGCTCGTGTTGAGCGCCTCACCTGCCCTGCCCTCGCCTGCCCTTCCCTCGCCTGCCCTTCAAGGACCGCCTCGCGCAGACGATCAGGCCCGCCGACTCCTTGAGGACGGCCGCACCGACCTGGCCAACGGCCGGGCCCGACAGGGCCTCGACGCCCTCCAAACCATCGTCACCGGCTTTCCGAACTCGGCCTTTGCCGACGATGCTCTCCTCGAGATGGGCCGCTACGCCGAGGAGGTCGAAAAGAACCTGACGAAGGCACGCGAGGTCTACGACCAGATCGCGAAGCGGTACCCGCAGAGCGATTCGGCCCCGGGCGCCTACCTCCAGATGGGCCTCATCGCTTTCAAGACCGCGGCGAACCAGGCGGCGATGGACGACGCCCTCGCCAACTTCCAGCGCGTTATCCGCCTGTATCCGGAGAGTCGTTTCGTCCCCCACGCTCTGGTTGCCTCCGCGGCGGTCTTCAGGCGCGGCGCCAGGTACGACTCGGCGGTCGACGCGGCCCGGCGCGCTGTTCTCGACTATCCCGGGAGCGATCTCGCCGCGGACGCCCAGTTCGAACTGGCGCTCTCCCTCGCCATGGCGGGGGACACCCAGAACGCGATGGAGGAGTTCCAAAGGGCGAGATCGCTCTACCCTTCGTCCGCCGCGGCCACGAGCGCGCTCAACGCCGCCACGGCGCTGTACCGCCTGTACGGAAACGAGCGCCCGCTCTTCTTGAAGGATCCCACGTTCGCGGTCCAGGCCGGCGATGTTCTCAAGGATGTGCGGTCGATGGCGATCACGCCCGACGGAACCACCTGGATCGCCTCGAACAAAACGAAGTCGGCGGTTTCCTTCGATCGAGCGATGAAAATGGGCGCGTCCCTCGCCGCCGAAGATCCCCAGACCCTCTCGGTCTCGCCCCAGGGCGAGGTTGTGTTCGCCGGAAAACTGGCGGTCAGGTTCGGGGCTTCGGGGGTGGTGTCCTTTTCCGTGCCGTCGGACAAACCGGGCGTCCTGGAGCCCATCGACCGCATCGGCGCCGCGACCGTGATGGTTTCGGGCGACACCCTGGTCTCGGACCTCAAGCGCAAACGCGTGCTGCGGTTCCGGGGCGACACCTTCGCGTCGGTTTTTCCCGACCGGGCCGAACGCGAGGTCGTGAAGATGCTGACCACGCCGCGAGGCGAAGCGGTCATGCTTCGCAAGGACGATAAGTCGATCGAGGTCTATGACGATTCCGGACGACTCGTCTCGAAATTCGGCCCGCGCGGAACGGGCTTCGAGTGGAAGAAGCCGGTGGACGTGACCATCGACGCCTTCTCGAACCTGTACGTCGCGGACGAGGATCAGGGCATCTTCCTTTTCTCCCCCAGGGGTGAACTGATGGCCACGTTCGGGGCCTCGGACGTGAAGAAGAGCCGCGCGATCGCCATTGACCTCAGCGGGGCCGCCCTCGTCTACGACGACCGGACCGAGACGATCGTGAGGTTCAAGTGAGTCAAAGGCTCCGCTGCCTCGGGCTTGCCCTGGCTCTCGCCTTCAGCCTCACCGCCGCCCCCGCACACGCGCAGTCCGATGCCGACCTCGCCGCGCTGCGCGCTACCCTGGATCAGGGAATCTCCGAGTTCGAGGGTCCCCAGCAGGGCCAATCGCTCGTCCGTTTCGATGAGATCATCACGCGGCTCGAAGCGGAGAGGCGGCAAGGATCGCTGTCCGAGGCCGGGGCCACCCTCCTCGTGACCGCTTACGAGTACCGGGCCCGCGTACTGTTCAATCTCGGAAACACCGACCGCGCAGGCGACAGTTTCCGCAACCTCATCACCCTCCGGCCCTCGCACAATCTCGACCAGGCCACGATCTCTCCGAAGGTCATCGACTACTACAAGAGCGTGAAGGCGCAGATGGTGGGCTACCTGACCGTGCAGTCGACGCCCCAGGGAGCGAGCGTCTCCTTGAACGGCAAAGCCCTCTCGATCACCGACTTCTTCCCCCTCGAGGTCGTCGCGGGCGACTACAGCCTCGACATCGCGCGCAGCGGCTACCGGCAGGAGACCCGACCGGTCACGGTGGTCGCGGCTGAGACGCTCAGCCTTCAGTTCGACCTCGTCCGCACATCGGCCACGGGCTACGTGATCACCGAGCCGACGGATGTCGAGATCCTGATCGACGGAGTCAGTCGGGGATCGACGAGCGGTGTTCTCGATCCCGCCCTCGCCGCGATCGCCGCGGCGCGCGGCCTCGATCCGGCGAGGTCCTCCAACCGGCTCGAAATTCCCGATCTCCCGTCGGGCTCGCACACCATCGAGTTCAAAAGGCCCTGCTACGAGACGTTGAAGCTGGGCCTCGAAGTCCCGGAACCGCAGGACTACGACATCCCGCCGATCAAGCTCGAACCCTCGGTCGGAACGATCTCGCTCACCTCGGATCCGCCGGGCGGCCAGATCTTCATCGACGGAGAGTCGCAAGGCGTCGCCCCCAAGACACTGCGATCCGTCTGCGCCGGAGTGCGGCGCGTGGAGGTGCGTCATGCCGCGGGCCGCTTCGTGCAGGACGTCGACCTCAAGTCTCGGGCGACCGTGGAACTCGCGGCCCAGATCCGGCCGACCCTGGCTTACCTCGGCGTGGTCGCCGACGGCCCCTCGGGCGAACGAAGCCTGGCCTCGATGGACGCCCGCCTCGCCCGCGTCGCGTCTTCGACCATACGCGCGATGAACTTCGTCAAAGCCGACCGCGCCGTGGTCGACAAGGCGCTTGCCGCCGAGCGACTGAAGCTCATAGACCTCCTGCCTCCGGGCAAGCCGGACCCCGCGCTCGTGAGGCGCATTTTTGAAAAACTGGCGGCGGCTCTCGAGGTTCAGGGTTTCCTGGTCGCGCGGATTCCAGAGGAGCAGCTCTTGAGGTCGGCCGCGGTGCACGTCTTCGCGGCGGGGAGCGTCACTCCCGACACCGCCTTGGTGGTGATAGAAGACGATGCCTCTCATGCGCGTTTCTTCGCCGGTTTCGAGAAGAAGGCCGCGCTCACCGCACCCTGGTCGGGACTGGTTACCCTCGACACCCTCCTGCACGAGGGGCCCGTGGTGCTTCGGGTGGCGCCGGGGTCGCCCGCGGACAAGGCCGCGTTCGCCCGGGGGCACATCATCACGTCTGTGGGGGGACGAACGATCACGAAGACCGAGGAACTGCTCGCCGCGATCGCCGCCTCCGGCCCGACAAAGCGGATCTCGATCACCGCCAACGCCGCCGGTGGTCCCAAGACCGTGGACCTGCAGCTCGTCGATGCGCCGCGGGAAATCTCGATCACGGAAAGCGGAATCCTCGCGAACAAGATCTGCATGGACCTGCGCCAGACGATCGAGGGGTATCCGGGCTCAGAAAGCGCCGCCTTCGCCCGCCTCAATCTTGGGCTGATCTTCGTCGCCCTCCACGACTACACGGGCGCCCATGACGCTTTCGTCAAAGCGAAGAACGAGCTTCCCATGGCACCCGGCCTCTCCCGGGGAACCGCCGCGTTTTACGCGGGTGTGGCCCTCGAGCATCTCGGCTACGCGAAGGAAGCGGTCGACGAATACACCCAGGCCTCTCAGGATCAGGGAGCGACGATCTTCTCGCCCGACGGTCCGCGGGTTCAGGACATCGCGAAGCGGCGGCTCGCCGCACTCTCCGGCGCGCGCTGACGAACCCTCCCCTCGCGAAACCCGAAAGGCAAAGGCTCATGGCGCGGCTCATCTGGAAGCAGACCGACTCCCCCACGGACGACACGGTCTTCGAACTCGGCGAAACCCCCCTCGTCGTGGGACGCGACCCCTCGTGCGGGATCTTCATCGACGCCCCTCTCCTGTCGCGCCAGCACGCCCGGATCGAGCACCGCGACTCCGGGCACGTGATCGTCGATCTCGACTCCACGAACTTCACGAAGGTGAACGGCGAGAGGGTCAAAGGAGAAAGGGCGCTGCGCGCCGGGGACGAGGTCCGGTTCTCGCGCGTGGTGTGCGTGTACGAGGCCTGATCGCGCCAATCCCGTGCGACGCGGTAGAATCCCGGTTTCGCGCTGGCGCGACACTTTTGGAGACAGGCAGATTCGATGATTGAACGGAACCAGGAAATCAAGCGGCGGCGGAAGCGTCGCGAAGAAGTGCTCAAGGCTCGCAAGATGGCGGCCATCGCCGCCTCGGCGAAAAAAGCCAAGAAGTAGTCTCCCCTGCGGGCGCCGTCTCGCCCGGATAGAGGAAGACCCTAAGCCCTGACCTCCGAAGAACCCCCGGCCGCGGACGGAGGGGCTCGCCCAAGCCGCCTCCCCGTGTTCCTCGCCGCGTTCGAGGTGAGGAATTTCCGGCTGATCTGGATCGGGGCGTTTCTTTCGAGCATCGGCACCTGGATCCAGGACGTCGCTTTGTCCTGGGTCATCCACACGGAGTTCAAGAACCCCGCGTACCTCGGCTGGAGACAGTTCGCGAGCGAGTTGCCGCTCGTGACCTTCATGCTGATCGGCGGGGTCCTCGCGGATCGCTTCAACAAGAAGTCGATCCTGATGGCGTCGCAGCTCGTCCAGATGACCCTCGCTCTGGTCCTCGCGGGTCTGTATTTCACCGGCCATCTCACGATCTGGGCGGTGGTGATCGTGGGCTTCATCACCGGCCTCGCCCAGTCGCAGTCGGCGCCCACCTACCAGGCCTTCCTCACGAGCGTGGTCCCCCGCGAGGTGATCCCGCGCGCGGTGGCCATGAACTCGCTGCAGTTCAACCTCTCCCGCTCGATCGGGCCGCCCATCGCGGCGGCGCTCCTCGTCGTCCTCGGCGCGGCCTGGTGTTTCGTGATCAACGCGTTTTCCTTCGTGGCCATCATGGTCGCGCTGCTGATGATCCGGATGCCAATGATCGTGGCCGGCGCGCGGCCGGCTCAAGGCGTCGCGAGCAGTCTGCAAGAGGGCCTGGCTTACGTGCGGAAATCGCCGGACATCGCGATGATCGTCGGGCTCGCGGGGGCGCTTTCGTTCTTCGTGTTTCCGCTTACCACGTTCCTTCCCGTGGTCGCGGACGAGGTCCTTGGAACCGGGGCAGGGGGGTACTCGATGCTGCTCTCGGCGATCGGGCTCGGGGCCATCGTGGGCGCCATCGGAACCGCGCACCGGGGCCGGTTCGAAGGACGGGGGCGCTTTGTCCTCCTCTGCTTCGTGATCGGTCCGCTGCTGGCCGCGGGTGCGGTCCTTTGCGGCAACCAGTGGCTGGCCAGCGCCCTGCTTTTCGGCTACGGAATCGTGCAGGTGTCCGGCAGTTCGACCCTCAACGGGCTGGTGCAGGAACT
>JANNJB010000016.1:0-4179 GCA_031405615.1 Vicinamibacteria bacterium
CCGCTTTTTGACGATGCCGCGACGTTCGACGATTCCCTCGCGTCGCAGCTCTACACCTTCACCGGCCGCGACGGAACCACCCTCGCCCTTCGGCCCGATTTCACGAGCCTGGTCGCGAAGATCGCGGCGGGGCGACTCCGCCAGATCGCAGCGCCGCTGCGTCTCTACTATTCCGGTGAGGTGGTGCGCTACGAACCCCCGCGGGCGGGGAGGCAGAGCGAGTTCCATCAAATGGGTCTCGAGTTCCTCGGCGGCGGTGGTCCTTCGGCGGACATCGAAGTCATCGCCATCGCGATTGAATGCCTCGAGGCCACAGGCGTTTCCAATTTCGTCCTCGCCCTTGGTCATGCGGGTGTCGTCACCGCGCTGCTCGACGAATGTGGCCTCGGCTCCGACGATCCGCGCCGCGAGGCCGCGCTCGAAAGCCTCAACCGGCGGGATCCGCTGGCCCTCGCGACCGCTCTTGATGGCGCGTCGCGAAGCGAGGGAGCGCGAAAGGCGCTTGTGGGCCTCGCCGAAGACAACGGGATCCGCCAGTCGATCGAGGAGGCGCGAAAGGCGCTCGGCGCCATACCCCGCGCCGCCGCAGCCCTCGACGATCTCGAGTCTGTCACCAGGACGCTCGACGCAGCCGGACTGCGCGGCCGGGTGGCGATCGATCTCTCCGAGAGCCGGGGTCTCGACTACTACACCGGTCTGGTGTTTCGCGTCTACGGAGGGGACCTCGGTTTCGATGTCGGCGGCGGCGGCCGCTATGACGCCCTTCTCGGTCGACTGGGCCGGCCCATGCCCGCGATCGGCTTCATGCTCGGCCTCGATCGCCTGGCGCTTCTGGTGGAACGGCAGGTCGGGTGGACGGCGGAAACCGTCGCACCACCTGCTGCCGTTGTGGCCGCTTCGCTCGACGCATCGCTGCGGGAGGCGCGAGAACGACGCGCGCGCGGCGAGCGGATTCGTTTCGGGGGACCGGCTTGAGCCTCACCATCGCTCTATCCAAAGGACGTCTGCTGAGCGGAGCCGAGGCTCTCTTCACCCGGGCGGGCCTGACGTTTCCGCCTCAGGACACGCGGCGCTTGATCGTCGAATCGGGGGACTTGCGATTCCTCTTCGTCAAGGACATGGACGTGCCGGTCTACGTCGAATACGGCGTCGCCGACGCCGGCATCTGCGGCAGCGATGTCCTGCTCGAAGCGGGAAGCGACGTCCTCGTTCCTCTCGATCTGGCGTACGGCCGCTGCCGGATGGTTCTCGCGGCTCCGCCGTCGAGCGGCTTTAGCGAGGCCTGGCCCGCGACCCTTCGCGTGGCCACCAAGTACGCGCACGTGGCGAAGGGCTTCTTCGAAGCGCGAGGTCAGGCGGCGGAGATCGTGAAGCTCCAGGGTTCGGTCGAGATAGCCCCCGGCCTCGGCCTTGCCGACTGCATCGTCGACATGGTCGAAACGGGACGGACCCTGCGCGAGAACGGCCTCGAAGTGGTGGAAGAGATCGCGGCCACCTCGGCGAGGCTCGTGGTCAACCGCGCGAGCGATCACATCAAACGCGCCGAGATCGCGGACCTCATCGCCCGGCTCAGGGCGCAGATCGCCCTTTAGCCCGGCTGGAGAACCGCCTCGGCCGCGCCGGGCCGGACTCGAGTCGCCGCTGCGGATCTCACGCCCCAAGGCTTCGCGGCCCGGGCAGACCATATATTCATATGGTGATTTGTAGGCACGGTGATACGCTCGCCTTGTGTCGGATACGACCTTCGACTGGGATCCCGCCAAGGATGCGGAAAACCGAAGGAAGCACGGGATTTCGTTCGCTCGCGCTCAATATGCGTTTGCGGACAAACGCCGCGTGATCGCCCGCGACCAGGGCCATAGCCAGGCCGAGGAGCGTTTCTATTGCTTCGGCGCGGTCGATGGCGGCATTGTGACGGTCCGATTCGTCTGGCGCGATTCGACTGTTCGAATCATCGGCGCCGGCTATTGGCGCAGAGGAAGGGTTATTTATGAGCGTGAGAATCAGATACACAGATGAGCCGATTGGCAAGGCCCAAGTTATCGCCGATTTTCTCCCCTCGCCGGCGGAGCTGGCGTTTCGAGAGGAAGGCATCAAGGTCACCCTTGCTCTGAGTAAGAGGAGCGTCGACTTCTTCAAGTCCGAGGCCGCGAAACACCGCACCCAGTACCAGAGAATGATCCGTCGCCTCCTCGATGGCTACGTCGATGCGCAGGTGGTTCGGCCCAGGGGTGTCACTCGCGCTCGAAACCGGGGCGCTGCGGTCGTGGACGGGTCTTGAAGCATGAAGGCCGGGACACCCCCACCCGGCGTCTCTAGTGTCCTGCCTCGTAAGGCCCGCGGGGCACGCGCAGCGTCCCCCAGGAGGCTGCGCGCTGCCCCTACGCTTGCAGAATCGTCTCGGCGGCGACGCGGCCGGACTTGAGCGCGCCGTGTGCCGAGGCCTGCTGCGTGTGATCGCCCGCGAGGTAAAGGCCGGGGCGAAGGAACCCCGCCGCCTTTGTCGAGGCCGGCTGCGCGTGGCGGATGCGGTCCACCCGGAGCATCGACCACTCGAACACGGATGGACCAAACCACTCCGCCAACTGGGACAGTACTCTCTGCTTGAGGTCGGCGTCGTCTGGGGGTGCGATCGGTCCGAGGATGGTCGCGGAGATGAGGGCCCTTGAATCCGACGAGTACGTCGGCGCCACGTTAGTCATGACCGCGAGGTTGTTCACCAAACCGTCCTGGTCTCCATTGAGAGCGAGCCAAGGCCCCTCGAACGGAGGGGCAGGGGCCGCGAACCAGACGCACGTCACCGACTTCGAGCCGGTGTCGGTCATGCGCAGAAGCCTGCCCGCTTCCGGACCCTCCGTCGCCACGACAATCGTCTCCGCCTGGAGGACTTCGCCGGATGCGAGACGAACCCGATCACCTTCAATTGAGACGACCCGACAGGCGAGCCGTAGCGTGCCCGGCTGCAGACGCGCGGCCAGTTGTTCGCCCACCGCGCCCATGCCCCGCTCAGGAATGGCGGCTTCGCCGTGGGCGAGGCAGCGGAAAACGAACCCGCAGAAAGCCGCGTCGGCCATCAGGGTGCGATCCAGGGTGATGCCGCCGAACCAGGGCCTCCAAAAACTGTCGATGAAATCGGCCGAGAAACCCCGGGTGCGAAGCTCATCGCCGAACGAGATACCGGCCGGGGTCGAAAGCTCCGCCTCGGAGGCGAGGAAGGTCCGCGACCTGAAGGCGGCGAGCCGGAACCGGTCGGCCATGTTCCCCGGCGGCCCGAAGAGCCCGAGCGCGCCCTCGATGGGCCGTCGCCACGGATCGCAGAGCGTGGTGACGCGTCCTTCTCGGAACACACGGGCGCCCGGAGCAAAGGACTTCAGCTTCAGCGCCTTGAGGTCGAGCGCCGCCTTCACCTCCGGGTACTCGGTGAGGAGAACCTGAAAACCGCGATCGAGGCGAAAACCGTCGACTACGTCGGTCCGCACGCGGCCTCCCGGGCCGTCGGCGGCTTCGAGAAGAGTGACCGACCGGCCGGCCTTCTGAAGCAGTTCGGCGGCGCGAAGGCCCGCAAGGCCCGCGCCGATCACCATCACGCGTTTCGACATCGGTCGTAGGATAAGCGCGCCGTGGTGGTTTGCGCGGCGTAAAGGAAGGATACAAATGGCCAGCACGACAGAAGTCGCCAAAGCCGGCATCTCGTTCGGCACGGCTCTCGCGATCACGATCTCGTGGAGCCTTCACAAGTCGCTGCTGTGGGCCGGGATCCACGGCATCCTCGGGTGGTTCTACGTCGTCTACTACGCGCTGACCCGCTAGCGCAGGCCGAATTCACTTCGGCCGGAGCGCGGGGGTTTGGGGGGCTGAGCACTATGCAGCCCCCCAACTGAGAGCTAAACCGTCTTGAACCGGTAACCAACGCCCGCTTCCGTCATCAGGTGGCGCGGACGGGCGGGCTCGCTGCGGCAAGATTGGGCCCTCGCCGTACAATCTGGTCGTTCATGGATGGACTTCCCGGCGCCGAACTCATCTCGAAGGGCCTCGAGGATCTTGCCCGCGGCGAAGAAACGGTGGAGTCCTTGCTGGTGTCTATCGGCGTGCCGAAGCTGCATTCGCTCGGGCTGCGGTTCGATTCCCCTTTCGAGGATCCGGAGCGGCGTCTTTACTTCCTTCTCGGCAAGGAGCATG
>JANNJB010000017.1:0-3286 GCA_031405615.1 Vicinamibacteria bacterium
TGATCATTTTTTTCGCGGCGCGCTTGCGGACGCCTTCGGGATCGCCATCGCCCCAGACATCGGGCGGGAGGATCGCCTGGTGACGCTCGTCGATGAGATCGCAAACGGCCTGGCCGACGAGGTGGTTGGAAATGGCGTAACAGGTAAGCCCGTGATCAGCGAGCAGCTCCCATTGTTCCTTCACGTAGGATTTGCTGGAAGCGGTGGATCGCCGCTTCCCTCCTGGTTCTGGGGCTGCACGTTCTTTCGGTCGCCTTTCTTGGCACGAGCCCTCGCGGGTCCCTCGCATCGAACGTCCTCCAGTTCACCGCGGGCCTCCTGGCCGCCCTCGCGTGTCTTGGGGCTTCGAACCGGTCGCGGGGCCTGGCGCGGAAGTTCTGGGTGATGGTCGCGGTGGCTTTCGCGATCTGGACGCTCGGGCAGATCACCTTCACGTACCACGAGAACTGGCTGGGCCAGCGTGTACCGCAGCCCTCCTGGACGCATTTCTTCTTCCGCCTCTACGGCGCGCCTCTCGTCATGGCCCTGCTCATCGCCCACGAGGAGGAGAACACGAGAGGTTATGACTGGCAGCGCATCCTGGACGCGGCGCAGGTTGGCATCCTCTTCCTCCTTTTCTATTTCGATCTCTACTTCCTGCCCGGCGGCGAGTGGCAGGGGCTGACCCTCCTCTACATCTGGGGCTTCTTCGACCTCTCGGACGTGGAGAACTGGTCGCTGTTCATCGCCTTCCTGATCCGCAGCCGGCTGTCACGAAGACCGGACGAGCGCGCGCTGGCCGCCTGGCTTGCGCCGTATCTGCTCGCCTACGCCGTCAGTTCGAGCTTCTACAACTACACCTTCCGGGTCCGTGTCCTTCGCACCGGCGATTGGGCGGATCTGGTCTTCACCGCGAGCCTCATCCTCGGCGTTCTCCTTGCCGCGTTCTGGAAGGAGGAAGACGTTCTGGAAGAGGCCGGGAAGCGGCTCCCCGTCGTGACCTGGGCTCCGGCGCTGCTTCCGCTCATCACGCTCGGGCTGGCGGTTCCCATGGCCCGGAGCGAACCCATGGTGGCGTTTATCGCGGTGTTCGCTTCGGTCGCGTGTTTTGGGGCACGGCTCCTCATCACGCTCTACCGTCGCCGCCGCCTGATGGCGGCGCTCCAGGAAAGCGAGATGAGGTACTCGAGTCTGCTTAACCTCGCGCCCGACGCGATCTTCGTCCACACCGGGGGCCGGATCACGTTCGCCAATCCCGCCACCGCGCGTTTGCTCGGGTACAACAGCCCGGACGAGATCGTGGGCCGCCACGTCCTCGATTTCGCGCCGCCCGAGCTCCGGGAGCAGTACGCACCCCGTGCCGACGGTGCTTCGGCCGGACCCTCGGGTCTGGTGGTTGTGCGCAGCGACGGAAAACGCGTCGACCTCGACATCGTCGCCATGAACATCGACCAGCCCGAAGAGCCCCACGCGCCGCTCACCCGTCTGGTCATCGGCCGCGACGTGACCGAGAGGCGGCGATCCGAAGCCGAACGCGAGGCGCTGATCCGCGCCCTCGAGGCCAAGAACGCCGAACTCGAGCGCTTCACCTACACCGCGTCCCACGATCTCCGAAGCCCGCTCGTCACCATCGGCTCCTACCTCACTCACGTCGAGGAGGCTGCGGGGAGGGGCGATCTTCAGGCCCTGCGTGAGGACATCGCGAGGATCCGGCGGGCGGCCGTGAAGATGGACCGGCTGCTCAAGGACCTCCTGGAACTCTCTCGCATCGGCCACGTTCTCGGGCCCTCGGAGAGTGTCTCGCTGGAAGAACTCGCCCAGGAGGCGAAGGACATCGTCCGGGGTCGGCTCGTGGGCCGCGGCATCGAGGTGATCATCCTGCCCGGGCTCCCCGTGGTTCGGGGCGATCGCCTGCGCCTGCTCGAGGTGGTCCAGAATCTTCTCGACAATGCCGCCAAGTTCATGGGCGATCAGAAGGAGCCCCGGATCGAGATCGGACCTCGCCGCGACGGCGAGGAGACCGTGATCTTTGTGCGCGACAACGGGATCGGGATCGACCCGCAGCATCGGGAGCGGGTTTTCGGTCTCTTCGACAAGCTGGATCCGAAGGGAGAGGGAACCGGGGTGGGTCTGGCGCTGGTGAAGCGGATCGTGGAGCTCCACGGCGGGCGCATCTGGGTCGAATCCGAGGGTCGGCTTAAGGGTTCGACGTTTTGTTTCACGCTGCCGGCCAACGCGCTACTCGGGCAGGTCGAGGCCCAGGTCGATGGAGCGTAGGTACTCCTCGACGGGAATCGCGGTGATTCCATCCAGATGGAGTCGTTCCTTTCCCCGGTAGAGAAGAAGCCGCTTCGCCTCGGGATAATCCTCGCCAAAGGATCGCAGCCCGGAAAGATCCTTCGGCCGGATACGTGATGCGCTTGTTACCTCGATGGCGACAAAGGCGTCCTTGCCATAAACGACGAAGTCCACCTCACTTCCAGCGCGCGTGCGCCAGAACGAAAGCGCCGCGTCGCGCCGGGAGTAAGAGATCCAGGCGCGCAGGTGCTGGGCGACGAGCCCTTCAAGCGCAGCGCCCGAGATTTCCTCCGGCCGATCGAGCGGACCTTTCGGCCGGAACGCGCGGAAGAGGCCCACGTCGAACCAGTAAAACTTTGGATGAGAGGCCACCTGCCGTTTCGCGCGCCGCGAGAAGACGGGCACCCGAAAGGCCAGCAGGAGGTCTTCAAGGATCGCAAGAAATCCGTCGACCGTGGCCCGTGGGGTTTCGCACTCGCGAGAGACATCGGCCAGATTGAGTTGTGCCCCGTGGCTGAAGCTGATGGCCTCCAGGAACCGGGCGAAGCTGGACATCCGCCGGGTCAGCCCCTCGAACTGGACCTCCTCTCGGACGTAGAGCGCACCGCCGTAATTATCGGTGCACTATTTACGGCAGCGCCGTGAGAATGCAACGGCGCGGCTGGCGGTTGGCTGCGGGGATTGCTTCGTCGCGTATCAACGGAATGCCCCTGCTGAGAAACCCGTGCGTTTTTGTCCCATTTCAGCCGGTTTTCTAGCCGAGGCTCTGGGCGAGGAATGGGCGGAGCCGGGTGCTCAAAACGGCCGTGCCGCCGGGGAAAGGGGGTCAGGGCTTCGGGCGCGGGACTTGCGTGCGGAGGCCAAGGCGCCGTTCCCTGAGCGCGATCCGGCCCTCGACCGCAACCCGGTGAGTCCCAACGCCGTTTGAGGGGGCAGTGGACCGCGAGGCTCCTCTAAAGGCCTGGCGAGGCGGCAGCCTCGCTCCATCGCATAGTAAACGCCATGCGGT
>JANNJB010000018.1:0-4344 GCA_031405615.1 Vicinamibacteria bacterium
GTGCGCAGGACCTGAAGCGGCGTCCGGTCCGCTTCGGGAACGTCAGCGGCCACGCGGATCTTCTGGATGGTGACGCGCTGCTCCGCCTTCTCGTAGAAACCAAGGCCGCCGGATCCGCGCGGGAGGGTCGAGAGCAGTTCGATTCCTTTCACCACGCGCCCAAACGCGGTGTAGTTCCGATCCAGATGTCGCGGTGAATGCCCGATGATGACGAACAGTTGCGAGCCGCCGCCACTTGCAGGATCGCCGCCTCGCGCCGTGCCGAGAACGCCGTAGCAGTAAGGGATCCAGGTTCGACCGGACTTCGGATCGCGTGCGGCGGGGAAGCCCATCGACCAGCCGGCCTCGGCGGCGTAAACATCGCCATCGGGCGCCGGGCTGAAGGGAATGTCGGGACCGATCGCGCGATCGAACTCACCGGGAAGCGTCGCTTTCGCGGTCTTGATGGGACGGCGGCCCTCACGCTCGTTGGCATCACCCCACTGAACCACGTAGTTGTCCTGCACACGGTTGATGGTGAGGCCATCGAAGTAGCCCTCGCGGACCAGCGCCTTCACGTTCGCGGCGTGGTTCGGCGCGAAGGCCGGAGCGATCTCGATGATCACCCGGCCCGCCGCGATTTCGAGATAGAGCGTGTTCTCGGGATCGAGCGGTCGCCAGTCGGCCGCGGTGGCCGCGGCCATGACCGACGCCGTGGTCGGCGGAGCGGCGGTTGGCGCGGGCGAAGCCTGTGGGGTCTGTGCCGAGCCAGCACGCGCGATCAGGAGCAGCCCGGCGCAGAGCACCTTCCCGCATAGCATCAACGAGTGTGGCGTGGTCATAGGGACGATCCTACTTGCAGCCCGTCCGGATAACATCCGCTCGCCACTCACGGAGGTCCCATGAAGATCAAAGAACTCGCCAAGGCCCTTGGTTTCGCCCTGCTCGGCGCAACCGTTTACGCGCAGGTTCAAAAACCCACGGCGACGCCCGAACCCGGGGTCACCCGCGAGGTGCTGTTCGAGGAGAAGACCTTCAAAGCGACGCGGACCATTCGCGAAGCAGGTTCGGTCGAATCGCCAGGAACGCATCCGATGGATGTGCTGATCATTGCCACCTCTGAAGGAACCGCCGACGTGTCGGTGGTCGGCGAGGATCAGGGGGCGTGGAAGGTCGGCAAGACCTACTTCATTCCGCGCAACGCCGACCACCGTTTCGCGAACACCGGCAAGTCGCCGATCCACTACGTAGCGATCTCCATCCCTTAGTCCCCGCCCAAGGAAATCACCGCCCATGAACGCCCGACCCTTGCTCTGTCTGCTTCTCTCCGCGGCTCTGGCCGCGCCTGCTTCCGCGCAGGCTCCCGCTGCCTCGGAGCCCGCGGCGAAGAAGAAGGAGACCTATCGCGTCGCGGGCGGCGCGCGGGACGGTGTCTCGGCCTTCGACCGGGTGACGTACTCCGAACTCACTCCGGAAAAACCCGGCGTCTACGATCCGCGCCACTTTCATACCTACGAAGAGTCGACCGAGTTGATGAAAGGCTGGGCCGCGGCGTACCCGGATCTCGTCGACCTCTACTCCGTGGGGAAATCCCTCGAGGGCCGCGAGATCTGGCAGATGACGATCGCCAACAAGAAGACCGGGAAGCACACCGACAAGTCCGCCCTGTTCATCGAAGGCGGCCGGCACTCGGGCGAAATCAGCGGCATTGAAGCCACGCTCTACTTCGCCAACGAACTGCTCTCGAAGTACGCGACGGATCCCGCGATGAAGGCCCTCGTCGATACGAAGGCGCTCTATGTCCGTCCCCACAACAATCCCGACGGCAACAGCCTCTATCACTACACCGCCCAGACCTTGCGATCGTCGGTGCGTCCCGCCGACAATGACAACGACGGCCTGTTTGATGAGGACTCGGGCGAAGACCTCGACGGCGACGGCGCGCTGCGCCAAATGCGTCGCTTCGTGGGCGCGGGCAAGGGCAACTCGATCAAGGATCCCAAGGACGCGAAGGGCCGGGCCATGCGCCGCGTCAAGGACAAGCACGGCGACTATGACGTCCATCCCGAGGGTATCGACAGCGACGGTGACGGCAAGTACAACGAAGACGGGATTGGCGGCCTCGATCTCCATCGCAACTATCCGGAGAACTGGCGGCCGATGAAGGAAGCGACGGGCCGCGGCCAGACTCAGATGGGCGCCGGCGAATACCCGCTCTCCGAGCCCGAGACCCGCGCGGTTTTCTCATTTCTGATGGCGCACCCGAACGTGGCCATCGCCCAGTCGCTCGACACCGCGATTCCCATGCTGCTTCGCGGCCCGTCCGTGCAGACGAGTGAGGAGGGAATGTTCCCGGAGGACCTGGCACTCATCCGCGAGTTCGACAAGAAGGGCCTCACGTTCACCGACTACCCCTGGGCGGGGGACGTCTACAAGGTCTACGCGACGCGCACGCCGGCCGATCCTCTGAGCGGTGAGGTCTCGCGCGAGACGCCTCTCTTCGGTCACGGGCCCGACTTCGGCTACTCGTACTACGGAACGATCTGGTACGGGAATGAGATCTGGAACGGCGGCCGGTTCAAGGACTACGACCGCGACAAGCGCTTCGACGAGTGGGAGGTCTTGAAGTGGTGGGATGAGAACCGCGCGGGCAAGATGGCGCAGCCGGGAGAGTACGGGGAGTGGACGGCGTTCAAGCACCCGCAACTGGGCGACATCGAGATCGGCGGCTTCCACCCGAAGTTCTACGGCCAGAATCCTCCGAAGGACCAGATCGAACTCTGGGCCGGCAACGAAGCGCGCTTCAATCTGTGGATGGCTCAGCAGCTTCCGCAGGTGAAGATCGTCTCCACGAAGACGACACCGGTGGCGGGCCAGGCCGGAGTGCAGCGCATCGAGATGGTGGTCACGAACGAAGGCAAGATGCCGACCGCCCTCGAGATCGCGAAGCGCGTGAAGATGGTGAAGCCAGACACGGCTTCCATTGAACTCGCGAAGGGTCAGGAACTGGTGAAGCCGAATCCGACGACCGAAGCCGAAGCCCGCGTGGAGATCGGCTGGCTCAAGCCCGGAGAGACGAAGACCGCGTTGTGGCTGGTGAAGGGGTCTGGGGAAGTCACGGTGACGATTGGCTCAACGCGTGGTGGTGTTGATTCGAGGCGGCTGTCTTTGAACTAGTTGCTTCCCAGCCTCCGCGGCCTCCCGTTTGCGGCCCCTCTGGGCCGCTATCATCCCGATCTCTTCGCACGAAAGTTTTCCCTTCCTCGCAAATAGAGACGGAGACACCAATGTCCCTCAGACACACTGCCCTCGCCCTGGCCCTCCTCGCCGCCCCCGCACTTGGATTCGCCCAGGATCTGACCGACCCGGATGACGAAGGATGCAAGGATTCACCGCTCCTCACCCGTATGGCGGGGTGTCGGATCATGCGCTGCACCAACAAAGAGTTCGATGCCATGGAACTCCAGGTGGGCCCGGTCAAGGACGGCGCTGAAACCATGAAAGGCTTCGAGGGGGCGACCGACAATATGGTGTACGCATGCCCAAGCCGGCTCTCCTCTTTGCAGATTGTGAGGAACGCGGAAAATGCTTTGAAAGCGGCGGGCTTCACCGTGGTGTTCAGCGGGAAGAGAGGCGACGATCAGCCGGTAGTCACCGCCCAGAAGGGGCCGCAGTGGGTGCAGGTCTATGGCTCGCCCTGGAACGAGTTCAGCGGCTACGAGTTCTCGGCGGTGAAGGTCCAGGGAATGGCCCAGGAAATGGAGGCCACGGCCGACTTGCTCGCCAAAGAGATCGAGAAGAGCGGCCGAGCGGCGGTCTACGGCATCAACTTCGATACCGGCAAGGCCATACTGAAGCCCGAGTCCGACAAGATCCTCGGCGAGATTGCCACTCTCCTCAAGAACAACCCGTCATGGAAGATGAAGGTCGAGGGCCATACGGACAACGTGGGCGTCAAGGCGACGAATCAGACCCTTTCCCAGCAGCGGGCCGCCGCCGTGGTTACCTGGCTTGTGGGGCATGGCGTGGACCGCGCGCGTCTCACGTCCGTGGGGTTTGGCGACACGAAGCCCTTGGCGGAGAACACCAGCGAAGAAGGTCGCGCCCGGAACCGCCGGGTGGACCTCGTCAAACTGTAGCGATTACTTCTTCGCCGCCCGTTCCTTCTTCTGCTTCTCGACCATCATTGCCACATCGGCGAGGAGCTTCTTCGCGTCGTAGACGATGCCGTCCTTGACCGTGAACTTGACGCCGCCCTTCCAGTCTTCCTTACCGGTCTTCTCGTTCAGGTAGAGGGCGCCGTTGCCGTAGAGCGTCTTGAAGTTCTGGAGCGGGTTCTCGGGAGTGATGACGAGGTCGGCGAGA
>JANNJB010000019.1:0-2601 GCA_031405615.1 Vicinamibacteria bacterium
CTCGCCTTGAAGGCCCGGATCTGGTCGCCATCGGCGCTGGCGATCCGGGAAACGTAGCGATAGCCCCGGAGGATGTCACCGGGGTCGTCGAGGGAAAACAGGAGGCGGGCGTAGGAAAGTTCGCCGAGCTTGCTGAGGGAGGCGAGGCTCTTGAGCACGCGCGGCCGGGTGGCGTCGATCTTGTCTCTCGTGGACTTGACGTCCCGTATGGTGGCGTCAAGGCGCCTCGTGGTCTCTTTGAATTCGAGTTCGGCCTCGTCGTACTGGTGAGCGGCAAGACGCAGATCGAGGTCGATGGTGTCGAGATCCTTGAGCGTCGACTCGGCCTGCCGGTGCAGTTTCTGGATCTCGCGCTCCACCGCCTCGCGTTTGGCGCGGACCCGCGCCAGCCGCGCCACGTCCGATTCCGACGGACCGGCATCGCTTTCGAGCGGGGTGGGGGTCGCGACGGGCGGCGCGGATCTTTGGGTCTCGGCGGGTTTGGCGGCGCGCGTCCGGGCCGGTTTCGGTCGGGGCTTCTTCTTGGGAACGACTTTTTGTTTGCGGGGCGGGTCGGCGGCGAACGACTCCTGAATCAGAGACGGACCCGCCCAGACCGCGATCGCTGTGACCACCAGCAGCGTCGCGACCCTGCTCCGCATCAGCGCAGGGGCTTCCCGTCGTAGCTGTTGGGAATGGGGACTCCGAGGATCTCGAGGATCGTGGGAGCGAGGTCCATGATGTGAGGAGCCTCGTTCGCAACCTTGCGCGACGAGAAGAAGACGCCGCCGCTGATCTCGGTGGCGGTCGCGCAATGATCGCCGCTCCACTTGCGGTTGTTGTTCTCGACGAAGGTCCGCTGCACGCCGCCCATGGTGTCCTGCCAGCCCACGCGATAACCGTCGTTGAAGCCCACCTGAAGGTCGGGCGCATTGCGGAGATATTCGCCCTTGTAGATCTCGTCGCGCTTGTAGATGGCCCGGAAGATCTGCGCCTTGTCGTCAGGATCGACTTCCTTCACGAGCGCATCCGCGATCTCTTTCTGCAAGGCGTCGTATTCGGCCCCGGGCGAAACGATCCCGCGGCCCTCACGCCCCTTGAGGTTGAAGTAGATCTGGCCGAGCCCCACCGCGTAGGCCCGGGTGCGCGACCAGTCCACGCCCTCCCAGAACTGGCCGCGGCCGAAGAGGTCGTCAAGACCCTTCTTGGGGCTCTCCTGGCCGTCGAAGACCATATAGCCGTTCTGGACCAGCCAGGTGTTGAGGTTCACGCCGCGGCGGAAGGTGTGGAAACCGTGGTCGGACATCACGATGAGTGTGGTGTTCTTCGGCAGCTTCTCCTGAAGTTTTCCGACCAGAGCGTCGGCCTTGCGATAGATCTTCTCGATCGCATCGCCGTACCGGGCCGCCAGATCCTTGTCGTACATCGGGTGCTTGGGGTCGATCAGCCGGAAGAACATGTGGGAGACGCGGTCGGTGGTTTCGATCGCGGAGACGAACAGATCCCAGTCGTCGCGCTTCAGGTTCTCGAAGATGATCTTCTCGCGGTCCTCGAAGGCCTTGTCGGCGTCATAGAGGAACGAGGCTTCGTCAGTGCGAAGCTCCTGGAGCGACTTGTCCATCGACTCCGCCCACCCGATGGTCCGGTAGACCCCGATCTTCTTCGCGAGGTCGGGGGCGAAAGAGTCGGGCTTGCTGATCGGGAAGGGCGGATCGCGCGGGTCGAAGTTCGCCGGATGGGCGTAGATCTGAAGTTCACTGTCCGCGCGCTGGATGAAGAACTGGGTCATGGCCTTGAGCTTGATGAGGGCATTCACCCGGAAGGTCATGGGCACCCAATCGCTCCACTCGCCCTGCTTGAGAGAAAGCTTCGTGCCCTGGACATCCATGTCGACCTTGCCGGAGTTCTCCTTCCACTGAATGGAAATCGGGACGTTGATGTCCTTGATGTCCTTTAAGGCGGTGAGCCGCGCCTGTTCCTTCTCGGAGAGCGGAGCCGCTTTTTGCTTCGCGCGAAGCTCGGCCTCCTCCTGCTTCAGGATCGGGCTCTCCGGGCCGCGGAGGAACGTCTTCGAGACGCCGCCGTCGAAAAGAAGGCGCTTCAGGTAGCCGCCAAACTCGGGGCTGCCCTCTTCGAAGGACGACAAATCAGTGGACCAGTAATAGAACGTGCCGACGGTGCCGCGGATGTCGGGAAGAGGAAGGCCGGCGAGGAGTTCGCCGTGTTCGATTTCCTCGGGCGGGAACGTGACCGGAACGGTAAGGATGATGCTCTTGACGCCGTCCCGTCCCGCATCGACCCAGAAAGAGGTGCCGCCGCGCGTCGAGGTGAGCTTCGGCGCCTTGGTGGGGATCATGCCCCAGAGGAATTGCGGGGGCTCCCGCTTCACCATGGCGAGATCCGGCATGTACGTTTCCAGGTCGCGGACCAGGAAGTCGTAGATGTTGTGCTTTCCGGGGTTCACTCCGGTCGCAAACGACGCCCAGGCCACGGGAGATTCGGAGGGCTGCGTGGTTCCGAGCGTGCGGTAGGTGCCGGCGTTCGAGAGCTTCTGGAGGTTCGGGAGTTTCCCCTCGGCCATGAACTTGCTCGTGAGAGTGGGATCCATGCCATCGAAACCGA
>JANNJB010000020.1:0-9881 GCA_031405615.1 Vicinamibacteria bacterium
TCCCGTCAGGCGAGAAGTCGAAGTCCCCGATGCCGCCCTCGAAGTCGAACCTGAGCTTCGACTCGCCGCCGCCCAGGGGCACGGACCAGACCTGGCTCCGCGTGTCCTCGTAGTAGGGCTCCTTCACATGAAGGGAACGGTAGTAAAGCGTAGCGCCGTCCTTCGCGAAGAGCGGGGCGGTCGCGCCAAAGGCGTCGTTCGATACCTGTCGCGGATCCGTGGCCGAGCCATCGGACAGAGAGACCGCGTAGATCTGCGGTCGGCGCGTGGGATCGTTGTACCCGCCGCCGTTCGCCCGATACACCGCTCGCGTGATCACCTTGACGTCGGATTCCTTCGCCGGCTCCTTGGGAGGACTCTTCGCGAGCCGGATGTCTTCATCGGTCGTGGTGCTGGTGAACACGATGGTCTTTCCGTCGGGCGAGAAGGTCGCAGGGCCCGCGCCCTTCGGCAGGTCGGTGATCGCTTTCGGCTCCCCTCCCCCCATCGGAATCAGGTAGAGCTGCGCCGGCTGACGCTTCCCGTCCTTCTCGGCCACGCGGACGAAGGCCAGGAGCGTACCGTCGGGCGAAAAACGCGGAGCGCTGTCGCGCGGCCCCGCGGTGAAGCGTCGGGGCGGCGTCCGGCCATCGGTCGCGGCGATCCAGATCGAGGTTTCGTACTCGTCTTTCTTTTCGCTCGCATCCACCCTTGTAAAGGCCACCATTCTCCCGTCTGTGGAAACCTGGGGATCGGCGGACCACACAAACTTCGTGACGTCGGTTTCCGCGATGAGCCGTTTCGCGGCGGTCGCGACGGTCTGCGCGGCGGCGGGAGCGCCGAGCGAAACCAGAAACGCGAGCGCCAGGGGGACGCGCGGGATCATCGACAGATGGATGTGGGGTGGATTCATGGGGCTCCTCAAGGACCTCTAAAATTCTCGGGAGCTTAGCCTGCCGTGGGATATCGTCTCGGCCACGCGATGGACCTCAAACGTTCCCGAATCACGGTCACAGGAGGCTCCGGCTTCCTGGGGGTCCATGTCGTCGAAGAACTGCGCGCACGTGGGGCGGCCGAGATCTTCGTGCCCCGCAAGAGCGACTTCGACCTCGTGCGCCGCGAAGGCTGCGAGAAGCTGTTCCGGCAGGCCCGGCCGGAGATCATGATCCACCTGGCCGCAAGGGTGGGCGGCATCGGGGCCAACCAGCAGAACCCGGGAACCTTCTTCTACGAGAACCTGATGATGGGCGCCCAGCTCCTCGAAGAGGCGCGCATTCATGGCATCGCCAAGTTCGTCACCATCGGCACGGTGTGCGCCTACCCCAAATTCACGCGGGTGCCCTTCCGCGAGGACGATCTGTGGGACGGTTATCCCGAAGAGACGAACGCGCCTTACGGCATCGCGAAAAAGGCGCTCCTCGTCCAGGGCCAGGCCTACCGTCAGCAGTTCGGGATGAACGCGATTTACGTCCTGCCCGTGAACCTCTACGGCCCCTTCGACCACTTCGATCCCGCGGTGTCGCACGTCATCCCCGCCCTTATCAAGAAGTTCGAAGACGCGATCGCCGCGAAGTCGCCGGTGGTCGAAGTGTGGGGCACCGGGAACGCTTCGCGGGAGTTCCTCTTCGTCGAGGACGCGGCCCGCGGCATCGTGGACGCCACGGAGAAATACGACGCGCCGGAACCCGTGAACCTGGGCGCCGGATTCGAGATCACGATGCGCGACCTCGCCGAGCTGCTCCAGCGCCTCAGCGGGTTTCACGGCGAACTCCGCTTCGATCCCAGCAAGCCCGACGGTCAGCCGCGCCGGTGCCTGGACACCGCACGGGCCGAAGCCGCGTTCGGCTTCAAGGCACGGGTTTCCTTCGAAGAGGGCCTCAAGAGGACAATCGAGTGGTACCGGAACAACAAGAACTCTCCCCGCTAGCGAGGAGCGCCCGGGACGAGGTCCGGGCCTTCTACGAATCGCACCACGAGCAGCAGGCGAAGGCTCGGGAGAAGCGTTCGTACTACTACGGCTACCTCGACCGGGTGCTCAGGGCGCGGGTGGCGCCGGGACAAAGAGTCCTCGAGATCGGCTGCGGCTCGGGCGACCTGCTCGCCGCGGTCTCGCCCTCGTTCGGGGTGGGGATCGACCTCTCCGGCAAAGCCGTGGCGGCGGCGAGAGAGCGCCACAAGGATCTCCACTTCTTCGAGGGCGACGCATGCGAAGCCTCGACCCTTGCGCAGGCGCGGGGACCCTTCGACGTGATCCTCATCGTCAACGTTCTCACTTTCCTGGGCGACGTCCGTCGGCTGTTCGACGCGTTGCACGCGGTTTCCCACTCGAAGACGCGGATCATGATCTACAGCTACTCGAGGCTGTGGCAGCCCGTGTTGCGCCTCGCCGAGCTGGTCGGGCTCAAGCAGGCTCAACCCGCCGACGCCTGGGTTCCCCAGGAGGAGGTGCGTACGATGCTCCATCTCTCGGATTGGGATCTCGTGCGGGAAGACCGCCAGATCGTATTTCCAATCTACGTCCCGTTGCTTTCGGAAGCCCTCAACCGGTGGATCGGACATGTTCCGGGGTTGGACGCCCTCTCGCTGATGTTCGGCATGGTCGCCAGACCGCGGCTGATCCGTCACCGTGGCTCGATCAAGTCCGAGCCTTCGGTAAGCGTCGTGATCCCCTGTCGGAATGAGGAGGGGCACATAGAGCCGATGGTGGCGAGGCTCCCGCGCCTTTCGCCCAACAGCGAATACATCTTCGTCGAAGGCGGGTCGAAGGACGGGACGGAGGCCGCGATCAAGCTCGCGATCGAAAAGAACCCGGACAAGCCCCTGCGCTTCCTGAAACAGACCGGCAAGGGAAAAGGCGACGCGGTGCGGCTGGGATTCGGCGCGGCGCGGGGAGAGGTGCTGGTGATCCTCGACTCCGACATGGGCGTCGCCCCGGAAGACCTTCCTTCGTTCGTGAACGCGCTCGCGCGGGGTCACGCGGAGTTCGTGAACGGATCGCGCCTCGTCTATCCGATGGCGGGCAAGGCCATGCGCTTCCTCAATCTCCTCGCCAACAAGTTCTTCGCCGCGCTTTTCAGCTGGATCCTCGGCCAGAGCTGCCGCGACACCCTGTGCGGGACCAAGGTTCTGTTCCGTTCAGACTACGAGCGCATCGCGGCGAACCGGGCGTACTTCGGCGACTTCGATCCTTTCGGGGACTTCGACCTCCTCTTCGGGGCCTCCCGGCTGAACCTCCACATCGTCGACCTCGCGGTTCGCTATCACGAGCGCGAATACGGCGAGACCAACATCAACCGTTTCGCCCACGGCTGGCTGCTCCTCCGGATGAGCGCCTTCGCGTCGCGAAAACTGAAATTTCTCTAGCGTAGGGGCACGCTGCGCGTGCCCTCGCATTCGCGGCCGCACGGTTCCTTGCGGGCACGCGCAGCGTGCCCCTACTGGAACGTCAGGTGCCGACGACCCGGTTGCGGCCCGCCTTCTTGGCGCGGTAGAGGCGTTCGTCGGCTTTCTGGAGGAGAGCTTCGGGGGCGAGGACCGGATCGGCCGCGGTGCAGGCCACGCCGATCGTCACGGTGAGACAGATCGCCGCACTCGACCTCTTGTGCGGCACCCCGAGTGCTTCGATTCCGATCCGCAGCTTCTCGGCCAGTTCGAGGGCTCCCTCGATGGGGGTGTCGGGCATGACCACGATGAACTCTTCGCCGCCGTAGCGGGCGGCGAGATCCGCGGGGCGTTGGACGCGCTTGCGCAGGGTGCGCGCCACGAGTTGAAGCGCATGATCGCCCATCGCATGGCCGTAGGAATCGTTGTAGCGCTTGAAGAAGTCCACGTCGAGAAGCGCCACCGAAAGGGGCTGAGCGGTCCGGGTCGCCCGCGCCCACTCCGCTGCGAACACCGCGTCGAACTGCCGCCGGTTGGGAAGCTCGGTGAGGCCGTCAATGTTCGCGAGCGTCTCGAGCATCCGCCTCTGGCGGACCACCTGCATGTGAAGAGCCACTCTCGCCTTCACCACAGTCGGGTGGAAGGGTTTGGTCACGTAGTCGGACGCGCCCTCGACCAGACCCCTCTCCTCGGCTTCGGGGGTGTCGAGACCGGTGATGAACACCACGCAGATGGAGGAAGTGCGCGCGTCCTCCTTGAGCCGCTTCAGGACCTCGTAACCATCGAGATCGGGCATCACCACATCGAGCAGGATCACGTCAGGCAGATGCTCCTGGGCGAGGTCGAGCCCCTCTTCGCCATTGTTGGCGTGGAGCACCGCGTACTCCCCCGAAAGCAGGTCGCCAAGCATCTGCCGGTTGGTCGCCGAGTCATCGACGATCAACACCTTCTGCAAACCGGATTGGCTCTCCCGACCCATGGTTAATCGACCGGGATTGTAGCGGTTCGGCCCGACGTTCACCGGATTGAACCCTTCTTGAGTGGACGGTGAGACTTTCGTCCCGCCCATGCGTCTAGTAGGCAGGAGATTTTCGAACGTTTGGAAAGGTTCAATTCATGAAGAAATCGCACATCCTGTCACTCGCCCTGGTGAGCCAGCTCGCGGCCGTTCCGACCCTTGCTCAAGGCTCCGGCCGGGACGTCACCATTTTCCGCATGTCCGGACCCCAGCTGGGCGTCCGGCTCGCAGAAGTCGATCAAGACGTGGTCGCGCGCCTGAAACTCAAAGAGGAGAAGGGCGCCCTCGTGACCGAGGTTCTCCTGAACTCGGCGGCCGAGAAGGCTGGTCTCAAGAAAGACGATGTCATCGTCCGGTTCCAGGGCGAGTCCATCCTGACCGCCTCGCAGCTCGGCCGGCTCGTGAAGGATGTCCCTTCCGGCCGCAAAGTCGACCTCGACGTTATCCGGGCAGGCGCCCCGATGAAGGTCACCGCGACCCTCGAAAAGGCCGAGTGGTCCGGCGACAAGATGGATTTCCCGGAGATTGCGGGCTTGAGCGGCGTGCCCCGCGCCTTCAATTTCAAGCTCGATGAAGACGGGCCGGCCTGGGCGGCTCTCTCACGCGCGGGGCGAGGCCGTCTCGGCATCACCTACACCGAGATCGAGGGCCAGCTCGCGGATTACTTCAAGGCGAAGACGGACACCGCGATCCTCGTGAACTCCGTGGTTCAAGGCTCCGCGGCCGAGAAGGCGGGCCTGAAGGCGGGCGACATCGTGGTGAAGCTGGGAAGCGCCGATATCGAGAACGGTTCGGATCTCTCGGCTGCCGTCGGTGATCTCGAGACGGGCAAAGCCGCACCGGTGACCGTCCTGCGCGAGGGCCGTACCGTCGACCTGACCGTCACCCTCGAAGAGCCCAGGCGAGCGCGCAGCGAGACCCGGCGGAAACGGCCGGTTTCGTAAACGCGGGTCTTACTTCATCGCGAGCCGGATGGCTTCCTCGAGGACGGCCTTCGTCTGGCCGTTCACGAGGTGTTTCACCACGACGCCCGACTTGTCGACGGCGAACAAGGTCGGAAACACCGACACCCCGCCGTAGGCGTTTTGAGCCTCCGCGTTCGCGTGGGCGAGCGTGAAGCCGATTCCGAGCTGTTTCGCGTAGGCGGCGCGGTCGGCGTCGGTGTAATCAAGGTCGAGAAGTTTGTCGGCGTTGAGAGCGACGATAGTGAAGCCCTGTTTCCGGTAGACCGTGTCGAGTTCGGCCAGGAGCGGAGTGGTGACGACGCAGGGCGGGCAGTTGGTGAACCAGAAGTAGAGCAGGAACGGCTTCCCCGAGAGGCTGGCGAGGGTGATGTCCGAGCCGTCGTAGGCCTTGACCGAGAACGCGGGGGCGGAGTTGCCCTCCCATCCCGTGATGGTCCTCTCGAGCACCTTGCCGAAACGGGGGTGGTTCGCGATCTTCTCAACATCGGCCTTGAGGATCTCGCCGCTCTTCGGATCCCGCTCGAGAAACCTGGGCATACGCGGGTCGGATTCCATGATCCGCAGGATCACATCCGCGGTGCCCGGGACAGCGAAGGCGAACTGCTCGGAGATGTCCTTGAGGGACGGCGGCTTCCCCGTCGATTTCTGGGTTTGAACCACGAACAGGGGAATCTTGAAGAAGGTGTTGAAGAGACGATTCAAAGCCTTGCGCTCAGCGTCCTGGGTGAAGACCTCGTTGAAGAGCTTCGAAACCACCACGGGTTCGCCGGGTTTCACGTTGGCCTTCAGGTATTCGACGATCGCGGCCTCCGGGGTCGCGGGCGGAGCCTGATACGGAGGGGCCGGGGAGGCGGCAAGGGAGAGGAGCAGGGCAAGTGTGGGGGTCATCATGATTTTCCGCTTGACATGTTCGCATGCCGAGGAGTACGTTTCGCCTTGCCCCTCCCGGGGAACGCCGCTCGGGACCCCATCCACCCACACCTCCTACGGGCGTGACAGGCTGGAGAGACAGCCGCTTACCGCAAAACGAGAATCCCGACCCGCCCCGGTCGGGATTTTTGTATGAGGCGAGCCCTTCCCGTAGGCTGATGCCCACCGTGAGCGCCCTCGAGCCGAACCCCTTCCGCGAAGCCATGTCCCGTTTTGCGAGCGGCGTCACGGTGGTAACGGCCAATCGGGGCGAGGAGAGGTTCGGCATCACCGCGAGTTCCTTCACCGGCGTTTCGATGGAACCCCCGCTCGTCCTGGTCTGCATCGCTCGAACCCTGCACACCCACTCAGCCATCGAACAGAGCCGCGCCTTCGCGGTCAACATCCTCGGGGTGCATCAGCTGGGGGTCGCCCAGCGTTTCGCCGGCCTCACCCCTGGGACCGGAGACCGCTTCGCGGGCCTGGCCTGGTCGGCAGGACTCACCGGAGCCCCTCTCCTCGACGGGTCCATAGCAGCCCTCGACTGCCGGCTGCACGCAAGCCACGACGGCGGCGATCACACCATCTTTGTGGGAAGTGTGGTGGAGGTGAGGATGGCGGACGATGAGGCTCCGCTGCTCTATCACAATCGCCTCTGGCGCCGTTCCGAAACTCTCGAATCCCCGAAGGACCAGAAAGGACCTCGCTGATGCGTCTCCGTGTTCCCGCCACCCTCGCGGCAATCAACCTGCTCGCCCTCGTCTATGTCTGGCTCATCTCCGACCTCATGCGCCAGATCCAGGTGATGGCCTCGATCGGAGTGACCGCCCTGGTCCTGAGCCTGATCTTCCTCTGGTTCGTGTTCTTCTCCGGCGCCCCCATGAAAGCGCGGGTTGCGCTGGTGGCCGGCGTCGTGGTTCTGGGCGCCTTGTCGGCGGCGCTCTTCCGGGTCCGCGGCGTGACCGGCGACCTTGTACCCATCGTCGAGTACCGCTTCGCGAAGCCCAGAGCCCTGCCCGAGGCGCAATCGCCACCCATCGACCCCGCCCCGGCCGCGGCTGCGGCATCTCCTTCCCTCGACCCCTCGTCCACACCCGCGGCGACACCGGAGGAGCCAGCCGTACCTCCCGCACCTGTCGCACCCGGCCCGGTTACCCATGAGGCCAGCCATCGGGACTGGCCCCAGTACCTTGGTCCCGCTCGTTCGGGTGTCGTGGCCGACATCACCCTCGCCACGGATTGGGCCACGAAAGCGCCGAAGCTTCTCTGGCGTCAACCGGTGGGCGCCGGGTGGGCCGGGTTCGCGGTATCGGGAGATTTCGCGATCACACTGGAACAACGGGGCAAGGAAGAACAGGTCATCGCCTACGAACTTCAGACCGGCCGGCCGCGGTGGAGCCACCGCGATGCCGTGCTCCATGAGTCGCCGCTTGGAGGGCTCGGTCCCCGCGGCGTGCCCGCCATCGACGCGGGACAGGTCTTCGCGCTCGGCGCCACCGGTATTCTCAACGCCCTGGACCTCCGCTCGGGTCGACTCCTGTGGAGCCGGAACATCCTCAAGGACAACAACTCGGCTGAGCCCGAGTGGGGCGTCGCGATCTCTCCTCTCGTGCACGAGGGCCGGGTGATCGTAGCCGCCGGCGGTTCGCCGGGGAAGGCGCTCGTGGCCTACGATCGTCACACCGGGGAGCCGGTCTGGGCGGCCGGCAACGGGGTTCTCGCCTACTCGTCACCCGCCCTCATGACCCTCGCGGGGCGCGAACAGATCGTGATGCTGAACAAGGACACGGTCGCCGGACACGACCCGTCAACAGGCGCGGAACTTTGGACCCACGAAGTTCCAGCCGACCGGCCCCGGGCCGCTCAGCCCCTCCTGATCTCCCCCAATCGCGTTCTGTTCTCCATTGGCTACGGAGTCGGCTCGAGAGTCTTCGAACTGGGGACCTCAGGAGACGCCGGTCTTGCCGCGAAGCTCATGTGGGCGACCCCGCGGCTCAAATCGAAATTCGCCAACATGATCCTCCACGAAGGGTCGGTTTACGGCCTCGACGACGGTGTCTTCGTCTGCCTCGACCCGGAGACCGGCGAGCGCCGCTGGAAAGAGGGGCGCTTTGGTCACGGCCAACTCATCCTGGCCGGAAAACACCTGCTCGTCCAGACGGAAACCGGCGAGGTGGTGCTGGTGGAGCCGAACCCCGAGCGGCTGATCGAGGTCGCGCGTTTCCGGGCCCTCGATGGAAAAACCTGGAATCCGCCCGCGTTCGCGGCGCCGATCCTGCTGGTCCGCAACGACCTCGAGGCGGCCGCCTACGAGTTGCCTGTCGTTCGGTAGGGCTCACGGCCCTTTCGTCCCTCAGGGCGGCGGTTCAAAAAAACGGTATTGACAGATCGCCGGACCTACTAATATCTTAGTAGTTAGTATGACGCTCCCGCTCACCCGACAGGAACTCCGTATCATGAACGTGGTGTGGGCTCTGGACCAGGCGTCCGGGCGCGAGGTCACGGACGTCCTGTCGGACGAGAAAGCGGTCGCCTACACCACGGTGGCGACCCTCATGAACATCCTGGTCGCAAAGGGCCACCTGGTGCGCGTGCGCGACGGGCGGCAGTTCAAGTATCGGCCCAAGGTCTCGCGAAAGCGGGCGCTTTCCGGGCTGGTGCGCGACTTCGTCGATCGTGTGTTCGCGGGCTCCCCGCATTCCCTCATGGCCCATCTGGTCGACGAGTCGCGCCTCACGCCGGAGGAGGTCAGGGGCCTGATCGAGAAGTCGCGCGCGAGGAAGGGCGGGAAGGCGCGTCCATGAGCCTGGACTTCGCGACGGCGTGGAGCCTTCAGATCCTTTTGATCGGCCTCGGCGCCGAGGCCTGCGCGCCGCTGCTCCGCCCCGCTCATCCCCGGGTGCGCGCCCGCTTCTGGCTCGCGACCCTGCTTCTCTGCCTGGCCTCGCCCTGGCTTCTGAGCGGCGCGCCTTCGGCCGCCCTGACTTCTCAGGGCGGGATCTTCCTCGTCACCTCGGCGGCCGTCGATCGCGCCCTCTCGACCGTGGCTCCCTCGTGGCAGACGGCGATCTTCGCGCTCTGGGCCGCGGGGGCGCTGATTCAGCTGGTTCGGCTCGGCCGGGGTCTGAAGCGGCTGGCGGCGATCACACGGCAGGCCCGGCCCGTCGAGATCAAAGGCTCGCCCCGTCTTCGCGTCCGCGAGAGCGGATCGATCCAGTCCCCCGCCGCCTCCTTCCTCGGACGCGTCATCCTCGTGCCCCGGAGCTTCGCGGACCTTCCCGACTCCTGGAGACGCGCGGCCCTGCATCACGAAACGATTCACCTGGATCGCGGCCACGGCCTGTGGCTCCTCCTCGAAGAAGGACTCCTCGCCTGGTTCTGGTTTCACCCGATGGTGGCCCGACTGGTCCGCCGCGTGCGCGACTCCCGCGAGGAGATGGTGGACGCCGAGACCATCGAATCGGTCGGCGACTCTCGCGACTATCGCGACATGCTCATCGGGCTCGCGGCCCGGATCAGGATCCCCGCACCCGCCGTTTCAGGGACGACGGCGCTTGGCGCAAGGATCGAGTCCCTCATCGCCCTGGAGGAAAACCCCATGCCCGTGACATCCACCCCTCGCCTGCTCG
>JANNJB010000021.1:0-5406 GCA_031405615.1 Vicinamibacteria bacterium
CGCCAGAGGGCCGTTTCGCGCATCTTCCGTGACCGATGAAGATAGCAGACCTGAGGCAAGCGGCCCCATCGCGATGATGCGATCGAACCATCGACAGCCTCCTCCCCGAGTCGTCTAGGCTCTGGGAGCCGCAATTCCGAAAACTGCCAGCTCTCATTCCATCCTCTCCCAAGGAGCCCTCCATGTCCGTTGTGCGCCCCATCGCCGATGTCGCCAAAGATCTCGGAATCGCCCGTGAGCACCTGATTCCCTACGGCGACGACAAGGCCAAGATCCGGCTCGAGGCCCTGGCCTCGAGGCCCTCCCGCGGCAAGCTCATCCTGGTCTCTGCGGTGACGCCGACCTCGGCGGGCGAAGGCAAGACGACGACGTCGATCGGTCTCGCTCAGGGGATGGCGAAGATCGGCCAGAAGGTCTGCCTCGCCTTGCGCGAACCCTCGCTCGGACCCACCTTCGGGGTGAAGGGCGGGGCCACCGGCGGCGGCAAGTCGATCGTGGTTCCCGCGGAGGACATCAACCTCCACTTCACCGGCGACTTTCACGCGATCACGTCCGCGAACAACCTGCTCGCTTCGCTCGTCGATAACCACATCCACGCGGGGAATCCCCGCGGCATCGACCCGCGAAAGATCCTGTGGCGGCGCGTCATCGATCTCAACGACCGATCCTTGCGTCGCGTGATCATCGGACTCGGGGGGGCGCTCGAGGGCGTTCCGCGCGAGACCGGCTTCGACATCACGCCGGCCTCCGAGATCATGGCGGTGTTGTGCCTTTCGAAAGACCGGGATGATCTGCGCCTTCGCCTCGGTCGCCTGATCGTGGCCGTGGACAAGGATGGCGCGCCGGTCACCGCGAACGACCTCAAGGCCACGGGCGCCTTGATGATCCTGCTCAAGGACGCGATCCAGCCCAATCTCGTGCAGACCTGCGAGGGCGTGCCCGCATTCGTCCATGGCGGCCCCTTCGCCAACATCGCGCACGGCTGCAACTCCGTGATCGCCACCAACATGGCCCTGGCGCATGCCGACTGGGCGATCACCGAGGCCGGTTTCGGCCTCGACCTTGGAGCCGAGAAGTTCATCGACATCAAGTGCGCCTCAGCCGGCCTCGAGACCGCGGCCATCGTCCTCGTGGCCACCATCCGCGCGCTCAAGCGCCATGGCGGTCTCCTGAAGGACGACCTCACGACCCCCAATCCCTCCGCGGTGGAGCGCGGCCTGCCCAACCTCGAGAAACACATCGAGAACGCCCGGCTGTTCGGTCACAACCCCATCGTCGCGCTGAACCGCTTCCCCACCGACAGTCCCGAAGAACTGGCGGTGGTTCGCGCCGTGTGTGAGCGCCTTGGTGTTCCCTGCGCCGATTCCGATGTCTTCGCCCGGGGCGGGGAGGGCGGCAAGGAACTGGCGGAGGCGGTGGTCAAGCATGCGGTGTCGCCGTCGCCGATGAAGCGGCTCTACGAATGGAACGAACCGCTCAAGCAGAAGATCGAGAAGATCTGCACGAAGGTCTACGGTGCTTCGGGCGTCGCTTACTCCCCGGCCGCCGAACGCGACCTCAAACAGGCCGAACGTCTCGGGTTCGCGGGCGCGCCGGTCTGCATGGCCAAGACGCAGATGTCTCTCTCGGACGACGCCAACAAGCCGGGCCGGCCGACCGGCTTCACGGTAACCGTGAAGAACGTGGTGATCGCGGCGGGGGCGGGCTTCGTGGTTCCGCTCCTCGGCGACATCATCCGCATGCCTGGCCTCAACGCCACGCCACAGGCGGAGCGAATGGATCTGGTCGACGGCAAGGTCGTGGGTTTGCTCGGCGGCTGAGACCCAGGAATCCCTCTGCCGCGCAGGCTCCTAGAAGTCCACGCGGTTCCGTCCGGAGGGCCCCGATCTACCGGCATCGATCAGAGCGTCGATCTCCGTCGCGCGTTCGAGAAGAAGCGAGTGAACCTCCGCCGGGAAATCCAAAGGTCCTGGAACCCGCCGCGCCGCGATCGTTCGGGCGAGGCGCTTCAGGCGGCTTGCCACCGCCGCGTCCTTCTCCGCCGCCCCGAGATCGTTGATCTCCGTCGCCATGCGGGAGACCGCGGCAGGGTCGAGGCCCTTCGCGCGCAGCGGGCGCAGCCAGAGCCGGTAGACCACGCGTTCGACGTATCGATATTCGTCCGGAGTCATGCCGGCCTCGCGATACGCGTCCATGCGACCGGTGACCGCGCCTCCCACTCCCTCGATCAGCCCCTGGATCTCGGCCACGCTGGGCCGCTCGTTTCTGCGCACGTCCTCGCCCGGGAGCGGGTTCTGCTCGTCGACGGTGGCGAGACGGCGGCGCAGATCCAGGAAACGGTCGAGCTGTGCGCTCGAGAGTTCGATGTCCGCGGGCGCTTTGAAGGCCTGTTCCCGCTCCCAGTCCTCGAAGGCCTTCTGCGCCCCCTGCATCTTCGCGATGGGCTCGTAGAACTTCCCGCCCTCACGAACGAGCGTGGGGCCCACGAGGGCGAGGGCCAGCGCCATCAGAGCAAGCCCGACGGCGAGCACGATCAGGCAGCCTCGAGCTTTCATGCGCCTGATTATCCCGGGTTCGGGGTCCGTTTGCAGACCCGCGTCGCCATGGCCCATACTTCCGGTCATCATGGGGCGGCTGATCGGCATTGCGACGCTGGCGTTCGCCGCCCTGCTGACCGCCGTTCCCTCCGAAAGCGCCCAGTCGCTGGTCACTCTCGAGCGAGGGCCGACGCTCGATGCGTTCGAACGTCGCTTCATTCTGGACGAGCGAGAGATCCTCGACCCTGATGGCTGGGGCTACCTGAGCCCGTCGGTCAAGGGCGCGATCCAGGTCCTCGAAAGCACGCATTTGTTCAAGGCCACTCACGGCTACTCGAAGGTCCTGCAGGGCTTCGTGGCGGACCTCAGCGAGGAACAGATCGAGGGCCTGCGGTACGAGCCTCTCGTGGAGTCGATCTCGGTCAGCGTCGATATGACCTCCGCGGACCAGCGTGTGCCCTGGGGCATCGCCCGGATCGGCGCGGCCCCGCGACCCATCGAGTTCCGCGAGGCCTTTCCCGCCGATCTCGACGGCGTGACCGTCTACGTGCTCGACTCCGGCATCGACGGCCGGGGCGGCGACTTGAACCTCGTCCGCCACGTGAATTTCGCGGACGGACCGAACGCGGACTGCCACGGACACGGCACCCACGTCGCCGGAACCATCGGAGCGCGGAACAACGACATCGGGATCAGCGGCGTGGCCCCGGGGGTTCCCCTGGTAGGTGTCCGGGTGATCGACTGCTCGGGCAACGGCACGAGCGCTTCGATCATCAAGGGAATCGACTGGGTCGCCGGGAATCAAACCGGGCCCTCGGTCATCAACCTGAGCGTGGGCGGCGGAGTCTCGCCCTCCCTCGACGCCGCGGTGAAAGCGGCTTCCGGAGAGGGCATCTTCTTCGCCATCGCGGCGGGCAATGCCGCGACCGACGCCTGCCTCCTCTCACCCTCGCTCAACGGCGCGGCCTCCGGAATCGTCACCGTGGCCGCGGTGGACGTGAACGAGGGCGAGGCCTCCTTCTCGAACTTCGGCGGATGTGTGGACCTGTGGGCGCCGGGCGTGGGTGTGACGTCAACCGTGCCGGGCATCGAGGGTGACCTCAAGAGGCTTTCCGGCACGTCGATGGCGGCGCCTCATGCCGCGGGTGCGGCCGCCCTGTTCCTGTCTCAGAACCCGAAGGCGTCGCCCGCCGCGGTGGAATCGGCGCTCATCGGCATGAGCGTGATCCCGGGAACCGCAAGCAAGGATGGCCGCACCATCCTGAGGCTTCAGATCATCGGAAGCTAGGCTGTGTTCAGGACTATTTCTTCGGGTCCTTGAGCGCGGGCCGATTCGCGGCTCCCGCGCCCTGCCCGGTCAGCGCTTCCATGAAGGCCACGATGTCGTGCTTCTCGCGCTCGGTGAGCTTGAGCGGCGTGATGCCGCCGTCGAGATACGGGTTCGGCTCGCCGCCCTTGTTGTAGAACTCCACCACGGTCAGGAGCGTCGGCTCCGAGCCATCGTGCATATACGGGGCGGTGAGGGCGATGTCGCGCAGGCCCGAGGACTTGAAGGCGCCGATGTCCTTCGGCTGCTTCGTGGCGATGAATCGACCGAGCTCCGAGAAGTCGGGATCGAACGCCAACTCCCGCAGATCCGCGACCTGGGCGGCCTTGCGGGCGAGGGCGGTGAAGTCGCGGCCCTTCGCGGCCACGCCGATGTTGTGGAACTTGTTGTCGGAGAAGTTAGGGGTGGACGCCGCGTATGGATGGCAGGTGTTGCAGCGAGCCTTGCCGTTCCAGAGCATCCAGCCCCGACGCGCGGACTCGGACAGGGCCAAAGGGTCGCCGGCCTGAAAGCGGTCGAAGGCCGAGTCGCCGCTCACCACCGTGCGCTCGAAGGTGGCAATCGCAGCCACAATGTCGTCGATGGTCGCGGGGCGGCCGAAGATCTTCTGGAAATCCGCCGCGTACTCGGGGTCCTTCGCTACGACCGCGACCACCGCGGCATGATCCGCCATTCCCATCTCGACCGAATTCGTCATGGGACCCTTGGCCTGCTCCTCGAGCGACATCGCGCGGCCGTCCCAGAACTGGAACTCGTTGAAGACGGCGTTCAAAACCGTGGGCGAGTTGCGTGCGCCCTTCTTCCCTGCGATTCCTTCGCCGACTTTCCTGCCGTCCGCGAAACCCTTCTCCGGATCGTGACAGGTCGCGCAGGAGACCGTGCCATCCGCGGACAACCTCTTGTCGAAGTACAGGCGGCGCCCCAGTTCGACTTTCTCGGGTGTTACCGGATTCTCGGGTGGGATCAGGATCTTCCACAGGTCGGCCGGCAGGCCCTTCGGCAGAGTGATCGAATCACCCGCGGCACGCGCCAGCGGAATGGACACAACGGCGATCGCTACGAACAACAGGAACCGACAAAGGGCGGGTCTCATTCGATGAGATCGCTCAGATCGAAGACGCGACCGTTGGCGACGACGCGCTTCACGCGGTAGGCCGCGGAGATGTCTTCGAGCGGATTGCCCTGGACGAACACCATGTCCGCGAGTTTCCCGGCCTCGATACTGCCGGCATCGAGACCGAGCGCCTCCGCGGGCGTCACGGTCGCGGCGCGCAGGGCCTGGTACGGAGTCATTCCCGCGGCCACATAGCCCGCAAGCTCACCGTGCAGGTTGATTCCGTTCGGCGAGTCGGTACCCGCGACAACGCGCGCACCGGCTTTGAGCAGGTCCATCACCATCCTCCCAGGGCCTTCGGGATCGCCCGTGTCCACACCAGGGGGTGCGGCAATCCGCCCGCTCGCGTAAGCCGTCACCTGATCGCGCATCCACTTCGGATAAAGCGCGAAGCGCGGGTCCTGGGCGAGGTCGGGGTTGGCCGCGAA
>JANNJB010000022.1:0-2451 GCA_031405615.1 Vicinamibacteria bacterium
ACCCTGGCCGCCCTGGTGCGCCAGATCAACCAGACCTCGGCGCGCCACATCATCACGGTGGAGGACCCGATCGAGTACGTGCACGAACCCATCCAGAGCCGGATCACCCAGCGCCAGGTGGGCAAACACGTCGAGAGTTTCAGCGCCGCCTTGCGCTCGGCCCTGCGCGAGGCCCCGGATGTCCTGGTCATCGGTGAGATGCGCGATTCCGAGACCATTCAGCTCGCCCTCTCGGCCGCGGAGACCGGAGTGCTGGTTTTCGGCACCCTGCACACGAATACCGCGGCGCGCGCGGTCGATCGCATTCTCGACACCCTGGCCGAGGAGGTGCGCGAACACGCCCGCGGCGTAATGTCGGTGCTGCTGCGGGCGGTGATCGCCCAGCGGCTTCTCCGCCGTTCGACCGGCGAGGGCCGGGTGGCGAGTGTCGAGGTGCTCTTCGGCTCGGTCGCGGTCGGGAACATGATCCGCGAAGGCAAGACCCATCAGATCGAGGGCACGCTGCAGTCGTCGAGCGACATGCACGGAACATTGGGTTTCGACAACTGTCTCTTCCGTCTCGCCAAGGAGCGGCTGGTGACCTCGGATGAGGCGGTCGCGTTCGCGCGGATCCCCGACGCCCTGCGGCGCCGCCTTTCGGAAATGCCCCGGGACGACCAGTGAGTGACGCGTCGTGAGCGAAGAAGGCAAGGCTGCTCGCGAAGACGAGTCGGATTCGAGGAGGATCAGCCTTCTCGCCCAGGTTCAGGAGCTCGAGGCGGAATCGAGGTTCCTGGACGCGGCCTCGCTCATCGCGATCACCCTTCCCACGGGAACCGACGAACTCCCCAAGGCGCACCTGACCCTGGCGCGCCGCGCCGTCGAACTCTTCGCGCGGGGCGGGGAGGTTCGATCCGCGGCCCAGATCATGGTGCGTTTCCCGGTGGACCTCGCGCTCCTCGTCGCGGACGAATGTGGGCAGGGTGTCGGTCTTGCCACCGCCGCCCTCGCGGAATTCGGCGGACGGCCCGAGATGGCCCTGCGCCTGCGGTCGTGGCTCGGGCACTATTCCGAGGCGGCCCGGCTCGCCCGCCAGCTCGAGAAACACATCGACGCCGGCGAATTGTTCCAGCGGGCCCACATGCCGATCGAGGCCTCGCGCTCCTTCGCCCATGGCGGCGATCGCCGCCGCGCGATCGAGGCGATCATCGGGATCGAGCCGACCCACTCCTCGTACCGCGCGGCCTGCGTGAGTGCTATTCGCCTCGCGAGCGAGGAGGGCGACATTCCTTTCTCTCTCGACCGCTTTGTCATCCCTTTCCTGGCCACGCGCGGGCACGACGCCGCCGAACTCGACGCCCTCACCCTGCTGGCGCATCTCTACTTGAAAAAGGGCCTGCGCGAGAATGCGCGGCAGGTTTCAAACGCGCTCCTCGCCGCGGATCCGGCCCACCCGATCGCGAGCCAGATCCGACAGACCCTGAAGCTCGCGGTGAGGGACGATGGGGCTCTTCTCCCTGATCTGCCCGAAGCGCCCAGGCTCCCGGATCCGGAGGATCTGATTTCCGCTCCCGGACGGATTCCCCTTGCCGGCGTGTTCGCGGTGGGAACCCTGGTCGAAGGCCGCTACAAGCTGGTCGAGAGAATCGGCCGCGGCGGCACTTCGGCGATCTTCAAGGCCCTCGACACCGTCCTCGGTGATCACATCGCGCTCAAGGCGTTCCTCCAGGCGGTTCCCGACGAGAACGCGGACCGGCGCATCCGGCGCGAGCTGAGAATGGCCCGCGAACTGACTCATCAGAACATCGTCCGGGTCCATGAGCTTGGGTCCCACCAGGGCTTCCGCTACATCACCATGGAGCTTCTGCAGGGAATCGACCTGCGCGACAAGATGATCGCCGGGCTGTCCCTGGCGAAGGGGATCGACTACCTGATCCAGATCTGCGACGGCCTCGGAGCCGCTCACGAGAAGGGCATCGTCCACCGCGACATCAAGCCGGAGAACTGCTTCATCACCAACACCGACATCGTCAAGCTCCTCGACTTCGGTATCGCCAAGGTGGTGAGCGCCCCCGGGGCCACGCAGAGCGGGGCCATCCTGGGGACTCCGGCCTACATCTCGCCGGAGCAGATCACCGACTACAGCGGCGTGACCCACCGGGCCGACCTGTATTCGCTCGGCATAGTCGCCTACGAGATGTTCGCGCAGAAGACGCCTTTCGGTCTTCCGGACCTGATGAGCCTTATCCGCATGCACATGGATGTCGTGCCGCCGGAGCCGCGCGTGCACAATCCCGCCATTCCCGAGACCCTGTCAAGAGCCATCATGCACCTCATCGAGAAGGATCCCTCGAGAAGGTACGCAGACTGCGCTACGCTCAAGACCGACCTCACGGCGATCCGTCCCCTCCTCATCTAGAGGCGAGGTTTGCACTTTCGGGGTCTCGTTCTTAAGATCCCATCTTCGTTCCC
>JANNJB010000023.1:0-2489 GCA_031405615.1 Vicinamibacteria bacterium
GAACACGCCGCGACGGTCCGTGACTCCATCCAGGCCCTCGAGCGGCTCGAGATGCCGCAGAAGATCACTACCGCCGAGGTCGACGAGCGCGACGTGTTCGGCATACATGTCGAGGAGGGCCGGGCTTCCCTTCAGGTGTTCTGCGTGCGCGATGGCCGCGTCGCCTCGAGCGAAGGTTTCCTTCTCGACCGGGTGGGCGACGAGACGCGGATCCTTGAGGAGTCGGTCGCGCGTTTCTACGAGAACGACCGCTATGTCCCGCGCGAGATCATGATACCCGAAGCCTTCGAGGGCATGGAGACGCTCGCGGTGTGGCTCAGCGAGCGCCGTGGTTCGCAAGCTCGTTTTCGCGTGCCCCAGCGGGGCGAGAAGGTCCGGCTTCTCGAGCTCGTCACCGGCAACGCGAAACTCGCACACGACCTCGAGTGGCGTCATCCGAAGAAGCGGTCGCGCGAGATCCTCGTGGCCCTCATGGAAGCGCTCGGCCTGCCCGATGAGCCGCGCCGGATCGAGTGCTTCGACATTTCAAACCTCCAGGGTTCCGACATCGTGGCGTCGATGGTGGTCTTCGAGATGGCGGCGCCGAAAAAGTCGGACTACCGCACGTTCAAGATCAAGACGGTGTTGGACGGTCCCGACGACTTCGCGTCCATGCGCGAAGTGGTGGGGCGGCGCTATCGACGGCTGCTCGAAGAGGGCGCGGACCTTCCTGATCTCGTTCTGATCGACGGCGGCGAGGGACAACTTGGAGCGGCCGCGGCTGCGCTCGACGAGCTGGGCCTTGGCGAGTTGCCTCTCGCCTCCCTCGCCAAACGGGAGGAGATCCTCTACGTCCGCGGGCGGGCCGAGCCGGTGGTGCTCGCCCATTCGACCCCGACGCTCCAACTCATGCAGGCGGTCCGCGACGAGGCGCATCGTTTTGCGGTCAAGTTCCACCGACAGCGCCGATCCAAACGGACGATCGCCTCCGAACTCAACGCCATCAAGGGTGTGGGTCCAGCCGCCCGGTCGAAGCTGCTCCGCGCGTTCGGCTCCCTCAAGGGCGTCAAGGCGGCGACCGAGGTGGAGATGGCTGCGGTCGTGGGTCCCGCCCTGGCCGCGAAGGTGTTCGCGGCGATCCAAAGTAATTGACGAGCCCCGGCGAAGGCAGCGGCTCGTCATTGCGAGCCGATCACGTCCTAGGGACGAGACGTCTGGGAGAAACCCCGATTCGTCATTGCGAGCCGGCCGTCGGTTGGCGGCCGGCGAAGCAATCTCTCGAGAGATCGCTTCGGTCCACCCCAAAACGAAGGGTCCCTCGCGATGACGGAAAACGGCCTGAAATGGGCTGTACTCGCACGGGTTTCTGAGCAGGAGCCATTCCGTTTGGACGGCGACGAAGCAACCTCCGGCTAGACTCTCCGACAACAAATCGGAGACTCGAGCATGCAAGTGAAGAAACTCAACAAGGGCGACGTGCTTTGGTGGCACGGTGAGTTCGCCACAACGATCGCCTTCGTCGACAAGGGCCGCCTGGGCATCAAGACCGAAGACGGCCTGATCGGCGTGGTGGGTCCCGACGGCGTGATTGGCGAAAGCGCGCTCCTCGCGGAGGGCGGCGTGGTGCCGAAGCGCCGCGCGGCGGTGATCGCGATCGAGGAGTCTTCGGTGACCGAATACCCGGTGAGTTTCGTCCGCGAAGGCGCGGGTGTGGGCATTCCGCGCAAAGTCCTGCGCACTCTCATCGGCCAGACCGTTACGAACGCGTGTTTCGTCCTCGCCGCCCACCCGGAGGTGCCGCTCGTCACGCAGTCGATGAGCGCGCTCATCTCGAGCCTCTCCGACTCGAAAGAGATGGTGGCGGATGTCAAGAGCTGGAAAGATTTCGCCCCCGACTTCGCGTATCTGTTCGCGCTGCGGGACACCATCGGCGAACTGCGCGCCCGTCTTGTTCCCGCAAAGTACTTCGTCGCCCGCAGCGAAGCGCTCCTGCGCGCCTCGGCCCTGCTCAAGACCATCGTCACCGACCCCGAGATCGCGGAGTTCCTCGACAAGTTCATCGCGGTCGAGAAGGAACGCATCGAAGCCGTCGAGATGGTCTGAGGCTCACCGGGGCCGTGCCAATGGGGGAGGGAGCGTCGGCCAACGCGGAGGATCTGCGCGCCCGCGGTCGCATTCTCGAGGCGGTGGCCTTTTCCTCGGCCCGGCTGCTTGGCCGGGGAAACTGGGAGGAGGACGTGGCGGAGGCCATGGCCCGACTCGGCGAGGCGGTAGGAGTCGGTTGCGCCTACCTGGCTCAGAACGGACGATCGCGGGACGGCCGGCTCATGTGCACGCTGAAGCATGAATGGGCGACCGCGGACACCCCGAAACTCTCCGATGAGCCGAGACTGCGGGAGTTCGAATGGCCGGCGGAGGGCCCGGTGCGAATGAGCCTCGAGCGCGGGGAAACCGCGCCGGTTCTGGTGCGCGACCTCCCCGACCTGGGCCGGGAGTTGCTGGGCGGCCTC
>JANNJB010000024.1:0-8114 GCA_031405615.1 Vicinamibacteria bacterium
GAGGAGAAAGTGGGCCGCCTCTTCAAGCCCTTTTCGCAGCTCGACGTTTCCACCACGAGGCGCTACGGCGGCACGGGCCTCGGTCTTGCCATTTCCAACCAGCTCGCCGAGATGATGGGCGGCGGCATCATGGTGCAGAGCACGCCCGGGAAAGGATCGCGCTTCACCCTGCACCTGCCCGTCGAAGTGATCGCGAAGACGAAGCAGGCCTATCTGGCGCCCGCCTCCACCTGGCTCGCGGGCAAACGCTGCCTCGTCTGCGCCACCGGAACCATGACCACCGACGTGATCGCGCGTTTGATTTCGCGATGGGGCGGGTCGTTCGTGCGCGCCTCCATCGCGGATGCCAACGACCGGCTGCGGCGCGGAGAAACCTTCGATCTTTCGATCGTGGACCACAGCCGGAATCTCGACGAGAGAGCGGCCGCGGTTTCGGAAACCGCGCTGCGCGCGCTCAAGGAACGGTGCATCGAGAAGCGCGTGCCCGTCATCTCTTTGCGGCCCATCGCCTCGCGCAACGTGGTCGCGACCCAGGGCATTTCCATGGCGACGACCATGACGCCGATCAAGGCCGCCGGGCTCTATCATGCGGTGGAGCGCGCGCTCTTCGGTGGCCGCGACCGCGGGGCGATCACGAGTGCGGCGAAACGACCTTCCGCGGATCTCATGTCGACGCCTTCTCCCCTCGGTGTGCTCGTGGCTGAGGACAATCTGGTCAACCAGAAGGTCGTCCGGCTCACTCTGCAAAGCCTCGGGTATTCCCGCGTGGATGTGGTCTCGAACGGACGCGAGGTTTTGAAGGCGCTCTCGGCCCAGAAGTACGAGGTCATCTTCCTCGACCTGCACATGCCCGAGATGGATGGGTTCGAAACGACGAAGGCGATCCGCGCCGACCCACGCATCGCGCGTCCATGGATCATCGCCCTGACCGCGAGTGCGATGGCGGGTGACCGTGAGAAGTGCCTCAATGCCGGAATGGACGACTACCTCGCCAAGCCCCTCCAGCGCGAGGCGCTCTCCCTGGTGCTGCTCAAGGCCAGAGAGGCGATCCAGAGCGGAAACATTCCCGACAACCGGAGTCTTCCGACCGCCCGCTCGGGGGGGCAGAAGCGCACGAAAGTGGCGCAACTCCCGCCGCCTCCGCCCGCGGCGGAGGGGCCCTCGATGCCGATGGCGCCTTTGCCGCCCGCCATCGTCGACGGCCGGGCCATCGAGAGGCTTCGCCGCCTCGGTCTTCCGACCGGCGCCTCGGGTTCCGATCTCGTCACCGAACTCGTGGACGGTTTCCTTGTCGAGGTGCCGGACAAACTCAACCGGATCGCCAAGGCGCTGTCGGAGGAGGACTTCCTGAAGGCCCATCGCTTCGCCCACTCGCTCGTTTCCGCGGCCTCGAATCTGGGTGCGGTGGGTGTGGTGAAGGCGGCGCGCACCCTCGAGAGCGTGCTGCGTCTCAAGAGCCGCGAGGAAAGCGAGCAGGCGTATCTCGGCCTCAAGCACGAGTTCGACCTCGCGGCCCCCGAACTTTCGCGCGAACGCCAGAAGGCGAGTTGATGGACGCGCGGCACTTCCTGACCCTCATCAAGGTTCGCATCACTGGCCTCGTGACCCTCACCGCCATGGCCGGCTACGGCCTCGCGCCTGATCCCCAATGGGGCGCTCCTTTCATCAGCGTCGCGGTGGGTGTCTTCCTCATCACCGCCGGCGCGTCCGCGGTGAACATGTTCATGGAGCGCCGCACCGACGCCTTGATGAACCGGACGCGGATGCGCCCGCTGCCCCAGAACATCCTGACCCCGCGGGCGGCTCTGGCCCTTGGCGCCATCGCCAGCATCCTGGGCCTTCTGGTTCTCCTGCCCCTCGGTCTTCTGCCCACCGGCATCGCGGCATTGAGCTGGATCCTCTACATCCTTGTCTATACGCCGCTCAAGGCGAAGACATCGCTCAACACCTTGGTGGGCGCCATCCCGGGCGCCCTGCCTCCGCTCATCGGCTGGACCGCCACCGGCGCCCCGCTTTCGATGCTGGCCTTCGTTCCGTTCCTGATGATGTTCGCCTGGCAGGTGCCGCATTTCCTGGCCCTGGCGTGGATGTACCGCGACGACTATGAAATGGGCGGATTGCAGATGCTCACGGTCGAGGACAAGGACGGCGGCATGGTGGGGCGGCAGGCCGTTCTCTACGCGGTGTGTCTCATCCCGATCACCGCGGCGCCACTCCTTGGCGGGGCGGCGTCACTGCCGGGGACCCTTCTCGGCATCGCACTTTCGCTGGTCTTCATCGGCTTCGCGGCGCGCTTCGCTCTGAACCGGAACCGCAAGACCGCGGCATCCCTCTTCGGCGTGTCGCTGCTCTATCTGCCGATCGCCTTCGGCCTTATGTTTATGAGTTTCTAGGCACTTGCCGAGACGCCTGGGTCGTTCATCCGAGCGGCCGGGCTCGAGGCGAGGGGCGGCCCGAATTGCCGCTCCTTGTTGCGCAGCTTCCGCCCCAGACCAAAGCGCACCGCTTTGCTCAGAAGCTTGAGCTTCGCCTCACCGAAGGGATAGCGCTTGTCGCTGAGCGCCTTGCACTCCTCGGGCAGCATCACCAGGCTCACGTGAATGTCGGGCGCGGCGCCGATGGGCAGGCCGTGCTCCATGCACTTCTCATAGAGGCGTCGGAAGATCGGGACCATGTCCTCGGTCTTCGGGGGCGGCAGTTCCGCGTAGTCCGTACCGATCAGGGGACGGAAGACACACACCGTGGGAATGGCGCCCACGGAGGTCACCCAGTCGATGGCGGCGATCGACGACTCGGGCGGTTCGAGGCCGGCGATGATCTCGCCGTTGGTCACCCACGGCTCGGTGAGCGGGCCCTTCTTTCCGAGCGAGGCGCAGTATTCGATGGCTTCGAGGTACCGCTCCAGGCCGTACTCCCGGTTCTTCCCGGGACATGTCTCCTTGAACAGCTCTTTGTCGAAGATCTCGAAGCAGAAGGAAACCCGATTGAGGCCCATGGCCCGCAGGCGGTCGTAGCGCTTGAGATCGTGATGGGGCGGAGTCTGGATACCCACGAGGAGCCCGACTTCCTTCTTGATCCGCTGAATGAACGGTTCGAGGATGTCGAGGTAGGTCTCGCCCGTGTAGTGGCCGGTGTTGAAGTCGACGTAGGTGATGTTCGACTCGCGCCGCGCCGCCCAGATGACCTCCATCACCTCATCGAGGGATTTCTCATCCGCATCGTCGATGCCGAGGTTCAGACCCACCGAACAAAACTTGCAGTTGACCTTGATCTTTTCGGTCCAGTATTCACAGACCTTCGCCTGGTAGATGCCGAGGTAGGTGCCCTGGAGCGTCCCGATGCGGGTCATGGGCTTGCCGGTCTTCGTCTTTCGCTCGTACCACCCGGGTCGGGGGGCCAGGTCGACATCGCACAGGAAGTGGTCATCGATGTGAAGGCGATACGCGCCGCCCGCCCGCTTGAGGACGTAGGGCGATTGTTTCGCGAACGACTCGCTCACCGGGACGTTCGTCCAGTGGCCGGAGGGAAGCAGCAACTCAAGTCCGCTGCCGAGTCCGGCGCGGGTGCGCAGGATCTTCCGCCCGCCATCCTCTTCGACCAGGCATGACTCATCCAGTCGCACGCCTCGGCAGTAAAGGTCGAGCTTCAGCAGGGCCGGGTTTTTACGAACATCGGTTTCCATTCAGGTCTCCACGCAGCAGGGCGCCCGATTCGGGCCGCCATAAACAGCTTGCCAGCGATCCAAAGCCCGTATCAGGAGCCATTTGCATCATTTCAAGGCGATTCTGACCCGCCCCGAACCAGCGCCTCATGACCGCCGTCATGTGCCGCCGCTTCGATTGCGTTGGACAATCCTTCGTCGCGGCGCTCTGCCACGATCCTCGGAGGATTCATGACCCAACCCCAGCTAAGCGAACCGTCGTCCTTGAAGGTCCCACTTTTTCCGGCCGCCCCAAGCCTCGGGGTTTTCGTGGTGTTCGACCGACTCCAGCCCGGGGAAACGGTAACGCTGCTCCAGAATCGTCCGAGCGACCTCCTGGAACAACTCCAGCAAGGAAGAAAAGGCCAGTTCGAATGGTCGCCGGTGAGCGAAGACTCGCGCACGTTCAAGGTCGAGCTGTTTCGCCGGGATGCCGAGCGAGGATCGCTGCGAGCGGTCAACGAGGCACTGTCGTGGGATCACGACCGTCTCGATGCCCTGGACGCGCGCGCGTTCGCGGCGCGCGCGAAAGGCGATCTCGACGAGGCGAAGGCGATCAACGCGGTGTTCGCGTACGGGCTGCGACGTCACATTCGCTTCGAGGAGGAGATCCTGTTCCCGGAGTTCGAGACGCAAGCCGGGTTCTCACCGGAGGTCGGTCCCACCTCGGTTATGCGTGACGAACATCGCGAGATCCTTCGCTGCCTGGACCGCATCGAGGCGGGCATCTCGGATCCGATCGCGGACGTCGATGCGCCGCGCCACGCGCTGCACGCGGTCCTTGGCCATCACAACCTCAAGGAAGAGAACATCGTCTACCCCCTCACCGATCAGGCGCTCACCGCCGAAGGGCGCGACGCCCTCGTCGCCCGGATGCAGGCGATCTAGGGCCTGCGCGGGTCACCTTCCGAGTTGTTCGAGCTCCTCGCGGCTCGAGACCACGAAGCCATCGGCTTCGGTGGTCACCACACCCCCTTTACCCCACCGGCTCATGATCCGGATCGACGTCTCCATCGTCGTGCCCGCGAGGTCCGCGAGGTCCTGTCTGGAGAGGACGAGCGGAACGAAGACTCCGGTCCCTCGCGGTTTCCCGAGCCGATCCGCGAGTTTGAGGAAGAGTTGCGCGAAACGCGCCTCGACGCGGCTGCCCGTGATTTCGCCGAGCCGCTTCCCAAGCTCGATGATGCGGAGTGAGAACCCCCCGAGCATCCCGCGCACCAGAGATGGACAGGTCTCGAGAAGAGTCATGAAGGCGGCGCGCTTGGAGGAAATGCAGGTGGCGTACTCGAGGGCGAAGGCGGAAGCGGGGTAGGGACGCGCCTCATACGCCGCGATCGCCCCGAGCGGATCGCCTGGGCCGAGAATCTCGATGATGAGTTCCTTGCCACCGGGGATGGCCTTCACCACTTTCACGCGTCCGGAGACGATGGTGTGGATCTGGTCCGAGGGATCGCCCTCCGAGAAGACCCGGTCGCCCTTCGCGTACTCCCGCACAACCGAGATCTCCGCGACCTTGCGCCGGTCTTCGGGGGAGAGTCTCGAGAAAAGAGCGCACGAACGAAGCAGGCCCTCGGTGTCCGCCATGGTGTCGGGATGATAGTCGGGGCTGGTCCTCCCGCGCCCGGCGTCGCGTGGCTCCTCGAGAACGGCTGAGTCTCAATCGGTCCCCAAGCTGCGCCCTGACCCGGTAGCATCGCGACAATGGGCGTCCACCCCGAGTTTCCCAAGTCGCCGTATGCCGAGCTGATCCCCGAACAGCGCTGGTTCCCGGCGGCCGAGGAACTGCGCGCCAAGGCCTATGAGCGGCTTCTGCCCCCGCTCGTCGCGCGCATCCGCGACGAGGTCTACGAATGGCGGAAGGCGGGCTACGAGGGCGCATCGGACACTTCGAAAGCGCTTCTGCGCTGGTGGTTCGCCCAGGAGCACCCCTTTGAGGGCGACGATGGAGCCACCGAGACCTTTCGCTACTACTTCGCCCAGCGTGAAGCGGTGGAGACTGTCATCTGGCTCCACGACGTCCGGAAAGCCCGCGACAAGTTCGACCTGCTCCGTTTCGACGCCTCGGGTGCTGTGTCCCCAAAGATGTTCGACGAGCAGTGGCCTCGCTACGTGGTCAAGATGGCCACCGGAGCGGGGAAGACCAAGGTGCTCTCCCTGCTCATCGCGTGGAGCTACTTCCACAAGCTCTACGAACCGGACTCGACACTGTCGCGGAACTTCCTGCTGATCGCGCCGAACATCATCGTTCTAGACCGACTGCGCGCCGACTTCGACGGTTTGAAGATCTTCTTCGGTGACCCCATCCTTCCCGACAACGGCTACCGCGGCCACAACTGGCGCGACGATTTTCAGATCACCCTGCACATCCAGGACGAAGTCCGCGCCCACCCACCCACCGGCAACATCTTCCTGACCAACATCCACAGGGTGTTCCTGGGCGACGTGCCGGAGCCGTCCCTGGCCGACGACGACTTGCGCGACTACTTCCTCGCCCCTTTCGGCCGGAAGCCTTCGGGCAAAACCACCGACTCGAAGACCGATCTGGGCGAGATCGTTCGGGAGATCGACGAGCTGGCGGTGTTCAACGACGAGGCTCATCACATTCACGATCCGAAGATGGCCTGGTTCAAGTCGGTTCAAGACATCCACCATCGGATGGTCCAGAAAGACGGAGCGCTCGCGCTGCAGATCGACGTCACCGCGACGCCGAGGCACGACAACGGCGCGATCTTCGTCCAGACCGTCACCGACTATCCGCTGGTCGAAGCGATTCATCAAAACGTGGTCAAGCACCCCGTGTTGCCCGATGCCGCCAGCCGCGATCGCCTCAAAGAGAACGCCAGCGCCATCTTCTCCGAGCGGTACGACGACTATCTCCGTCTCGGCATTGAAGAGTGGAAGAAAAGCTATGCCGACCATCAAGCTCTCGGCAAGAAGGCTGTTCTTTTCGTCATGGTGGACGACACGAGGAACTGCGACGAGGTAGGCGCCTACCTTGAACGGATCTGTCCCGAACTGAAAGACGGCGTCCTCGTTATCCACACCAAGAAGAACGGCGAGATCTCCGAGGCGGGCAGCAGCCGCGACAAAGACGAGCTTGATCGGTTACGCAAGCAGGCCAATGAGATCGACAGCATGAAGAGTCCCTTTAAGGCCATCGTGTCCGTCCTGATGCTGAAAGAGGGATGGGATGTTCGGAACGTGACCGTGATCGTCGGCCTGCGCGCCTACGTTTCCGAGGCGAAGATCCTTCCCGAGCAGACACTGGGCCGCGGGCTGAGGCGTATGTACTTTGGGACCGATACGCCGGAAACGGTTTCGCTGATGGGCACGCCTGCTTTCATGGAGTTCGTCGAGTCGATTCAGGCCGAGGGCGTCGATTTCGAGCGGCGGCCTATGGGCGAGGGTCCGGCCCGCCAGGATTCGCTTGTAGTCGAGATTGACGACGACGGCGACAAAGACGTCGAGGCGCTGGACATTCAGCTGCCGAAGCTGTCCCGCCGCTACAGCCGCGAGTTCCAGAACCTCAGCGGCCTCGATCCATCCAAATTTGGCAACCCGCGCATCGCGCTCAAGCCGTTCACCGATGAAGAGACGCGTGAGATCGTCTTCAAGCGAATGATCGACGCGGAAATCGACCACACCATCCGCCTCGATGGCGCGGGCCCGGTCGATCATCGTTCGGTGGTGGGGTTCTTCGCCCGCCAGCTTTTGAAGGAGCTACGGCTTGTCGGCGGCTACGACATCCTCTACCCGCGCGTGCGCGACTTCATGGCCGGGCATCTCTTCGAGGGCGACGCCGTGACGCTCGATGATCCTCAGGTTCTTCGAAATCTCTCCGAGCCGGAGCCGGGGAAGATCGTCTTTGATGCGTTCAAGAAAGCGATCAACGCCCTCACCGTCACCGACGCCGGGACCTCGCGCATCGAAGACCACATCCGCCTGAAAGACACGCGTCCTTTCCGGACAGAGCACCGGGCGTATCTGTCCCCGAAGAAGTCGATCTTCAACAAGATCGTGGGAGAAGCGCAGGGCGGTGGTTTCGAGCTGACTTTCGCGGCGTTCCTCGATGGCGCCGCCGACGTCGCGGCCTTCGCCAAAAACTACGTGGCCGTGGGCTTCAAGCTCGACTACGTCCGCGCCGATGGCGACCTTTCGAACTACATCCCCGACTTCATTGTCCGCACGGCGAGCGGCGAGGTCTTCATCATCGAAACCAAGGGCCGCGAGGAGATCGATCTGCCGCAGAAGATGCGGCGGATGAAGGAGTGGTGCGCCGACGCTACGTCCGCGAGCCTGGCGATCGGCGGTCCTGCGTATCGGCACGTGTACGTCGATCAGGAGGGTTTTGAGAAGCACACTCCACGCGACTTCGCCGGTCTGGTGAAGACGTTCCGGGAGTTTCAGGAATGAA
>JANNJB010000025.1:0-2339 GCA_031405615.1 Vicinamibacteria bacterium
AATCTGAAAGTGATCGGCCGCGCCGGCATCGGCGTCGACAATGTCGACATTCCGGTGCCCATCCGGCAGAAGTTCGATCAATACGTGAACCTGCGCCCGATGCGCCTGCTCCCCGGGCTCACGTCGCCGCTGGCTTCAAGAAAGCCCGCGGACATCGACATGGTGTGCGTGCGCGAGAACACCGAAGGCGAGTACACGGGCGCCGGCGGTTTCGTCCACCGCGGCCGCCCGGGCGAGCTTGCGAACGAGGTGGCGACGTTCACCCGCGCCGGGATCGAGCGGGTGGTGCGGTTCGCGTGCGAACTCGCGAGAACGCGGCCCAGAAAACTCCTCGCCTCCGCGACAAAGTCCAACGCGCTTCGTCACTCGATGGTGTTGTGGGATGAGGTGGTCGAGGAGGTCTCATCTCAATTCCCGGATGTCACGGTGCGCAAGTATCACGTCGACGCTCTCGCCGCGCGCATGGTCACGCAGCCGGACACGATCGACGTGATCGTGGCGAGCAACCTCTTCGGCGACATTCTCACCGACCTCGGCGCGGCGATCTCGGGATCCCTGGGTACCGCGCCTTCCGGCAACCTCGATCCGACGCGGAATCACCCGTCGATGTTCGAGCCCATCCACGGCTCGGCCCCCGACATCGCGGGCCGGGGGATCGCGAACCCGATCGGGGCGGTGTGGGCCGGGGCGATGATGCTCGAGCACCTCGGCGAACGCCCGGGCGCGGCGCGCATCATCCGCGCCATCGAGAAGGTGACGCTCGAGGGCCGGGTGCGGACACCCGACCTTGGCGGCTCCGCCAAGACGGCGGACATGACGAACGCGCTCCTCGACGCGCTCTGAGCTCTGATCGTGCCGCGCAGGAACATCTCATCGGGCACAAAATGGGAACCCGTGGTCGGTTACTCCCGCGCGGTTCGAGTCGGACCACATGTCCATGTGGCCGGAACCACCGCGGTGGACGCCTCGGGCGCCCTCGTGGGACCAGGCGACGGGTACGCCCAGACCGCGTTCATTCTCCAGAAGATCGGCCGGGCCCTCGAAGAGGCGGGAGCCTCGTTTTCGCACGTGACCCGCACCCGAATGTTCGTGACCGACATTTCGAGGTTCGAGGAGTACGGCCGGGCCCACGGTGAGATCTTCGGGAACATCCGGCCCGCCTCCACGATGGTGGAAGTGAAGGCGCTCGTGGATCCTCAGATGTTGATCGAGATTGAGGCCGACGCCTACGTCGAAGACTCGATCGTTTCTCGCGCCCTCGTGGCGCAAGGTGCTTGGTTTCGGAGCGATCCTCTTCACCCTGCTGAACGTGTTCGCGTATGGGCATGCCTATTCAATGACCCACTTCAGCGCGACGGGGGTGCGCACCGGCCGACCCGAGACGCTCACTCTCGTTCAGAAGCTCCGCGTAGCGGCCGCCGGGGTCGAACTTCCGAAGCCACGCAACGAAGCGACGCCTCTCGATCGCGGCATGCCATTCGAAACCTGGACGATCCCGGTGGACGCGTCCGTCACACTGGAAGCATGGAGCGTGCGCGCGGTCGAGCCACGCGGTGTCGTCCTTCTGTTCCACGGCTATGCGGATCGGAAGTCGTCGATCCTCGCCGAGGCCAGGGCGTTCCTCGATCAGGGCTGGAGCCCGGTGCTGGTGGACCTTCGAGGCAGCGGTGGCTCCTCGGGAGAGGTCACGAGCATCGGCTATCACGAAGCGAAGGACGTCGAGGCCTCGGTTCGATTCGTTCGCGCCCGTGTCGGCGGATCGCCCGTTGTGGTCTGGGGCGTCTCGATGGGAGCTGCGGCGTCCCTTCGAGCCGTGGGTAAGTTGGGGGTTGCGGTGGACGGTCTCATCGTGGAGGCGCCGTTTGCGACCATGCGCAGCGCGGTGGTGAATCGTTTCAACTCACTGGGCGTGCCCGCCTGGGGACTCGCGGATCTCCTCGTCTTCTGGGGAGGACGCCAGCACTCCTTCGACGGTTTCGCGCACAACCCGGTGGACTACGCTCGCGGCGTCAAGGCGCCGACTCTCCTGCTCCTGGGCAGCCAGGATGAAAGGGTGCTGATGCCGGAAGGCCGGGCGATCTTCGAAGCGTTGCCTGCGCCAAAGCAGTTCGAGGTCTTCGACGGGCTCGGTCATCAGTCCCTGCTTCGCGGAAACCCGGACCAATGGACCCGCGTGGTGGGCGCCTTCCTGGCGCGGATCGGGTCGTAAGTCTCGATAGTTGGAGGCTACGCGTTACACAGATCGAGCCAGGACGCGTACTGCTTCTCCTGGCCGGTCACGACCCGTCGGAACACCTCAGCGATGCGCGTGGTGACCGGTCCGCGGACGCCCGTGCCGA
>JANNJB010000026.1:0-2455 GCA_031405615.1 Vicinamibacteria bacterium
GCCACCAGGCGATTCAAGCTCAGTTGTTGGGCGCGATAAACGACTCCCATGCCGCCGCGGGCGATCTCCTCGATGAGTTCGTAATCGCCAAACGCACGGAGAACAGGAGCCGGGCTGTGCGATTCAGGCAGACCCTCGGTCAGCTTGCCCACGTCGATTTCGTCGACCGTTCCCTTGAAGAGGAGCGTCTTCATATCGGCCATGACCGCGAGGGGCGTTCCGGCCTGGAAACTCGTGAGCGGGACCACGGGGTCGCCTTCGTGAACCGCGAGTTCCAAAACCGTGCCGCTCACGGGAGCGCGAATGACCGACTCGACATTCAGCCGCTCGGACTTGATCCGGCCCTTCTCGACGAGCGCCAGTTTTTCGCGGGCGAGGCCGAGGCGGCTCTCGGTCTCCTGCAACTCTTTCTCGGCAACGTCCCAGTCCTGGGTGGACGTGATGCCCTGCTTCTTGAGTGAATCCTGGCGGTCGTATTTGCGCTTCGCCTGATCGAACGCATTCGTGGCGTTTTCAACCTCGCGCCGCGCTTCGGTCAGCTCCAGGGGGGTGGGGTCGGGCTGGATCTCGAACAGCGGTTCCCCGGCGCGCACGTAGTCGCCCACCTCGCGGTACGACTTGCGGACGATCCCGGAGATCTTGCTCTTCACCGAAATCTCCTGGTCGGGCTTGATCGCGCCCACGGCCAGGGCTTTTTCGACCACTTCGCCGCGGGAGACCTGGATGGTCTTGAAGCCGGGGTCGGCGGCCTTCGAGGACCGGGAGTAGGCGACGGCGCCGAGGCCCCCGACGATCAGCACACTTAAGACGATGACTACCTTGCGCATGGGCATCTCCACATTCAGGCGGCCCGTTTCGGGGGCCAAGGGCTCAAGCGATTGAATTCGCCTTATCTCGTATGACGGTGACGGCCGTCCTGAGGTTCCGTGGGGGCAGCGGAAGGCCCCCAAAACCCTGGTGTAACGTCCCCACCCCATGCAGGACATGACCAAGGGGCCGGTTGCCGGCCACGTGGCCCGGCTCGCCGGCTTCATCGCGGTTTCCACCGCGTTTCAGACCCTTTACTTCCTCGCCGACCTCTATTTCGTCGGTCAACTCGGTAAGGAGGCGGTCGCCGGTGTGAGCCTCGCGGGGACCGTGATGTTCCTCGTCCTCGCTCTCACCCAGTCCCTCGGTGTCGGAGCCACCTCGCTCATCGCCCAATCCCTCGGCCGGAAGGACCGGGACCAGGCCGAGCGCGTGTTCAATCAGTCTCTGATCCTCTCGTGCGCCACCGGTCTCGTCTTCGGCGTCGTCTTCTTCACCCTTCGACACGAATACGCCGAACGCTTCGCGGCCGACGGCGCCACGGCCAGCCAGGCGGGGCAGTATCTCGACTGGTTCGTCCCCGCGTTGTTCCTTCAGTTCCCCATGGTCGCGATGGGCGCGGCGCTTCGCGGCGCTTCGCGGAATGGGCGACATGAAGATCCCCACTCTGATCCAGATCGGGACGCTCGTGATCAACATCGTCCTCGCCCCGACGCTGATGTTCGGCTGGATCACGGGGCGTCCCTTAGGTGTCGCGGGCACGGCCATCGCCTCGCTCGTCGCGGTTGCCGCGGGATGTGTCGCGCTGTCCCTGTATTTCCGCCGAAAGGCCAGCCCCCTCAAGTTCCGTCGCGATCAGTGGGATCCGGATCCGCGCCTGTGGTGGTCGATGCTGCGAATAGGAGTTCCCGCGGGAGGCGAGTTCGCCCTGATGTCGGTGTACGTCGTCCTCGTCTACGACATCATCCGGCCTTTTGGCGCCGCGGCTCAGGCGGGGTTTGGAATAGGAGCGCGGGTCATGCAGTCCCTGTTCCTTCCTACGGTCGCGATCGCGTTCGGGACGGGGCCCGTGGTGGGCCAGAACTTCGGAGCGCGACAGGCCGACCGGGTGCGCGGGGCCTTCCGCGCGGGGGCCCTGATGAGTTCGACCGTCATGGTGATCCTGACGATCCTGTGCCATATTGCTCCCGCGTCCATGATCCGGGCCTTCAACTCAGACCCTCAGGTCGTGGCTTATGGCGCGGACTATCTGCGGATCAGCAGCAGGAACTTCCTGGCCTCGGGCCTGGTCTTCGTAAGCTCGAGCGTCTTCCAGGGAATGGGCAACACTCTTCCTTCCCTCGCCACGTCCTTCCTGAGGCTCGTGATCTTCGCGGTTCCCGCGTACGTGCTCTCCCACCGCCCCGGATTCGTGCTCGAACAGGTCTGGTACTTCTCGGTCGCGGCCGTGACTCTTCAGTTCGTGGTGAACATGGCGCTGCTGCGCCGCGAGTTCCGGCGGCGGCTCAACTTCGAGCCGCAGTCTTCAGGCGGGAGCACCGCGGCCCCCGCCTGATTCGGCTCACCAGCCCGCTTAGAAGACGTAGCGGAGCGCAGCCTGGAGCGTTCGCGGGGTATAGGCGGAAGCCCCGGTGGTGATCCGCCCGAA